>CAZPKD010000001.1:0-11364 GCA_964587115.1 uncultured Gammaproteobacteria bacterium
GCCCCGTCTTTAAGGGCTCTTTTAATCGCTTTATTCAGGCCATAGACATAACCGCGATTGTCTTTTGTACTGTCGGTAATATAAATTTTTTCGTCGGTAAAACCCATCAGCCGGATTTCTCTTTCCACCCGTTCTAATTCTTTTTTCTCTTCTTTCTTATAAAAGTTTGAAATAAATGCAATTTTACTCATATATGTAAACTGTGCAGAATGCGGATTTGAGTTCGTGGCACGCAAGGCTGCCAACTTTATAAGCAGTTCAAACTTTAATGCTTGCCGCGCGAACGAAAAGACGCATTCAAACAGTACTATCTTACTTTATAAACAACAGCGAAAAATAAGTTAAAAACTCCATATAGGCAAATCCCAAGTCTAAAGGAATCCTGAATAATCCATCTTTATATCCTTTATCCTTAATAAATCTGGCCCAAAACATGTGTATGGGGTAAATAAATATTTTTTTAAATGAGGTTTTTTCATTTTTAGAAATTTTTTGTTGGGCTTCACGTAGGGCATATTGAGTAAACTTTCTAAACACTTGACCTAAAGAACGATAACCATAGTGATAAAGTTTGTTTTTCAACGTTGCCATCTTGCCCGATTTTATTTCAAATCTCTCATGAATTAAAACCGGTTTAATCATAACTTTGTCTTTCAAAAAAAGTCTTAATTTTTTATGATTCTCACCTCCATAATTTACGGCTCGGCCAAGATAGTGACATTGAAAAGGAATTTCGTAACCAGTATACACGTCTGATTGAACCGCTTTTTTTATTTCTTCAGACAATTCTTTTGTCACCACTTCATCGGCATCAATAGCTAATATCCAAGGACCAGTGGCTTTTTTTAAACCAAAAGCTTTTTTTTCTCCTAAATTATCATTTTTAAAGTTATAAACCTTAGCGCCAAATTTTTTAGCGATTAAAACCGTATTGTCAGTCGAAATACTATCAATAACGACCATTTCATTAACCAGATTTTTTACTGAGGATAAAACTTTCTCTAATAAATCTTCTGAGTCCTTTGTAATCATCAGAAGTGAGAGTTTGTTTTTCATTAGCTATTATTATACCTTTTCTTAGCCACTAAAAAGACTAAACCGCCATAACCAAAATGCCAAAAGATTGGTCTAAAAAGCAGATACAGAGGAAAAAATAAACCATAGACAACTAGCTTAATTAATTTTCGATCTATATTAGAACTTATATTTGTGAAGTTGCCATCGAAGTTTTTTTTGAAAGAATAAAAATCTTCATAAGTGTGAAAATAATCAATTTGAAAATCCTTTTTTAGTATTTTTTTAATGGATTTGGCAGAAAATACATATTTGTGATCTTCTGGCATCCACCAGGCCCAGTTTTTACAGATCCTGGCCATCAAGCTTTGGTAGTTTGGGGTTTGGATAACCAACTGGCCATCTTTTGATAATAACTTTGCAGTTTTTTTTAGATTCTCCTTTGGATTCTCAAAATGCTCCAGGACATCCATCATAATTACCAGGTCATATTTTTTTCTATTTGTCTTTAAAAACTTTTCAAAAGTAGTTTTATAAAGTTTGTGAGGAATTTTTTTTAAAAAATACGGCTTCTGACTCGGCTCCACCACCTCTAAATTTATTCTAACTTTTCTCTCATTAAACTTCTTATAGATCAAACTGTCAAATAATCCATACCCTCCGCCCACATCCAACACCTTCAAAACTTTTGAAAAACTATCTTTTCCCTTTCTTAACTTGTTAGCAAAACTGTATACGATCGTATGGTGTTTTGCTAACACTTTTTTTAATCTTTTAGCCTCGTTTAGGTAGTTTTTTTGATCATAAAGTTGTTTAAGTTTTTTTTTGTGATTGTGTTTATCGACTATTGTTACCAGTTGACATTTTTTGCACTCAAAAAGTTCTGCCGTATCGATTTTTTTAAAGCTATTTACCTTTCTTCCACATATGTGGCATTTCATCATAGACATCCTATTTTAACAACATATTTATAATTTTTGTCGCCTATAGTCCGTTGTTAAGGAAATTAACTAAATTAATAATTTGTTTTATGATTAGGTGTAGATTATGTAGCACAAAAAAAGCCTATCTTAAACATAAAGTTGGTTTTTTTTACTATTATTTTTGTACTTCATGTCAAACTCTTTTTTTAAATCCAAGTCTAAGTAAACGCGAAGTCGATAATTACTATAAAAACAACTTTAATTATTCTTCGGGAATAAAAAATAAAAATAGGATTTCAGTACAAGCAGAAAAAATCATCAAAAAACTTAAAAAGTATAATGTTGAAGGAAAAACACTATTGGATATAGGTGCGGGCTATGGTTATTTTATTGATCAAGCTGCAAAAAATGAACTAGAACCTATTGGGCTCGAACCGGCAAAAAAAATCCTTCATGTTAAGAATGACTATATTTTACCGCAGACTTTTGATTCATATAGAAAAAACAATATCGATGAAAAATTTGATTTTATTACTTTGATCCATGTTATAGAGCATCTCAATAATCCAAAAACAGTAGTAAACCGCGCAATTTCGATGTTAAAACCCAAAGGAATTCTCTGCATGGAAACACCAAACCTCGACAGTCATCTTTATAACCGAGAAAAAGATCGTTATACGTTTTTAACACCACCCGATCACCAATGGATATTTTCCAGAAAAAGCATTAACGAGTTTTTTGGAAAAAATTCCGATGTTCGAATTATGCGTATAACTACTTACAGTTATTCCGAACATTTCATGAAAATCATCAAGTCAATCTTTTTTAAAAAAATGAATGTTGCTCAGACAGATAAATCAAGAAAAGACAATCAAGAAAACTTAGGGAAAAAAGCTAAATACATTTTTTTTGACCAAACATTAGCTCCTCTATTCGTGTGGATAATAAATTTATTCAATAAAGGTACTTTTTTACAAGTTTATATCAAAAAATTATGAAAAAAATTATTTTGACCCTATTGATATTGTTTTTATTAATGTTTCCTATTAAATCTAAAGCCATGGAACCGTTCGTAAAATCAACCAACAATCCTCTTCCTTTGCTAGGAACATATCCAAACTGGAATGAACAAAGAAGTTTTCAACCCAGCATAATTTTTGAAGACGGACGATACAAAATGTGGTATGACAGTCTTGGTTCAAATGATTCTAAAATAGGTTTTGCCACCTCAACCGATGGTTTGTCTTGGCAAAGGCAGGCATTATTAAATCCGGATCCAAACTTTTCAGAAAGTGATCCTTTTATATTTATTAAGGATGGCGTCAAAACACTTTATTTTGCTTCAGTAAATAATGGGAGTAAGATCTACAAGATTAACATGATAAACGATACGGAATATGATCTAGCATCTTTGCAATTAGTAATTTTTCCAACATTATCTTGGGAAGGAGTCGACAATACTTCACCTTCTGTAATTTTTGACAATGGTATTTATTATCTTTTTTATTCCGGCCATAATTCCATTTGGCGTGTAGGTATGGCAACATCAACCGATGGCCTAACCTGGACAAAATGCCCCTCACCTATTTTGAATCTCAATGGACGTGACGAACCAAGTGATGGACCGGAAATATTTAAGAAAAACGGGCAGTTTCATTTATTTTTTCACATGGCCGATACAAGCGGCATCAAAATTTCGCAAACGACCGCCTTATCGTGTAGCTCAAATTGGTCAATGCCTGATTATATTTTGAAGAATGACAAAACTTATGATGTTAATTATCTTACTAGTCCCTCTGTATTGGAAAAAAACGAGCAGATATTGCTTTATTATGGCGGTAAAGGAACTGACGGTATTTGGCGTATTAGCCTAGCTACCTCTGGAAATGTTATTTTGCCAACCCCTACCCCCACCTTAATTTCTACGCCTACACCGACTCAAACAAAAGAACCTATCGTAATTATTCCGGGAATTTTTTCGTCATGGAATAAAAAAGCGCTCGTATATAATCAATCGGTTACGAATGAAGATTGGACTATTAATCCCATTGTCCATGAATATGATGGAATAACTACTACATTGGAAAACATCGGCTATAAAAAAAATATTGATTATTATTTATTTAATTATGATTGGCGGCAAAATCTAAGTACTCTTTCTGAAACATTAAAAAACTACCTTAATGAAAAAGTAATACCAAACCACCCAAGTGAAAAAATTAATCTCGTTGGTCATTCTCTAGGCGGATTAATAAGTCGTATTTATCGACAAGACAATCCTAATTCACCAATAAATAAAATAGTTACTGTCGGTTCTCCTCATCAAGGAGTGGCTCAAGTCTATAAAACAGCCGAGGCAGGAGAAATTGATAAATCAAACAGTTTTTTGTGGTTGGCGGAAAAAATATTATTACAAATATATAGAGACGGATTAAAAACGGACAAGCAGATTGTTCAGAAAAAATTACCAATAATCAAAGATTTATTACCAACATTCGACTTTATAAAAAAACAAAATAGCGAAAATATAGCTGTACAAAATATGCAAATTAAAAATGATTATTTATTAAACAAAAATTCCCAGAATTTTGATAAATCATCATTATTCACAATTGTGGGTCAAAAAGGTAACACTGACTCGGGATATAAAGTCGGTTCCAGATCGCTGTCTGACCAGATTTTAAATTTATACCCTGACGGTCGACCAACTGATAACTATGTGGATATCGGTGATTACACGGTTTTGGTTAAAAGTGCTGTCTTTGGCGATAATAATAAAGTGCTTGATTTAGGTCATGGTGAACTGATATATAAAAAGTCAGGATTAAATGAGATTTTCAATAACCTGGGAATAAATGTCACTGATGAAAATATTGTTGAAGGAAAAGGAACAAATATTGACTCATCACTGTTTTTTTTGATTATGTCGCCTGTTAAACTTATTGTCGAACACAACGATCAAGTGTTCAGTGAAAATGACGGGATAATTTTCGTCGAAAATGCTGATTCTGGTGAATATGTTTTGAAAGTACAAGGAATAGACAACGGAACATATTCTATTCTAGTTGGACAAATTGGCAATAACACTGATGTTTGGTCAAAAATTGATGGCCAGATTGCCAATAATAATCCCCAGCAGCAAATCGACCAATATAAAATTATTTTTGATAAAAATTCGCCAAAAGAAATTTTTTATTCCCAGGATGGTAGTACTAATTATTTTGACGAGCTGATCACTTATCTGAAAATAATTAATAAATCATTAAAATCCAAAAATCTTGAAAAAGTTCAAAAACAAATATTAAATGCCAAAGAAAATCTCAAAAAAAAGCAAGTCAATCAACTAAAAAACAATCTTTTAGCGGCCGATCAAGAAACAATTAATCTTTATCAAAGAACTAATAATTCAGAACAAAAAAATAAATTGATAACCGCTGTCGGTAAATTGGAAATACTTTATGGAAGTACGCTGCCGAACTCACGGTTTAGTAAAAAACAACTGCAATTGGAATTTTGGATAACCAAAAACAGATTGGCTTTTTGGGAAGAAATGATTCTCTTCAAAAAATACCGTAAGCAAAACGTGAATAAATATTCAGGCATTTATTTATTGGTGAAAACCAGGCTTGAAGCGGCGGAAAAAAACCTGAATTCAAACCAACTGGCGTTAACCGATGTTTATCTGAAAAACGTCAAAAATCTTTTGAATCGGTTTTAGAGATAACCGAAATTGTATTATTTAGCCTCATCCAACCTCGTAGGTTGTGTGGCGGGACGCTCTAGGTGGACGACAGTGGACTCGAACCACTAACCTTCCCGCTGAGCGGGACGCTCTAGGTGGACGACAGTGGACTCGAACCACTAACCTCTTCGATGTGAACGAAGCGCTCTGACCATTGAGCTAGTCGTCCTTCTTAATTATTATACTATTTATCCCCTATTTTGATTTGTTATTGAAATGGGTAACGATCGTCATACGTTTCGCTAACACTTGTTTTTGCAGATAAACTGCTTTACAATTTATTTTTATGGACATAACGGGAACGATAAAAAAAGTGATTGATTTTGTGATGGATATCTTAGAAACGGTCGTGTTTATTGGTTCACTTTTTATTGTTGTTTACCTATTTATTATGCAACCGAATCAGGTCAAGGGTGCCTCAATGGAACCAACCTTTGTATCAGAGGATTATATTTTAACCAGTAAAATAACTTATAAGTTTAAAGCTCTTGAAAGAGGTGATGTCATTGTTTTTAAATCGCCAAAAAACCCCGATATTGAATACATTAAAAGAATTATTGGCTTACCCGGAGATAAACTCGAAGTTAACGATAGCCAGCTTTTTATTAATGATAAACTGGTTGCTGAAAATTATATTTCTGCCGAAACCAATCTTTGGGACGAAGGTTTTTTAAAAAATGGCGAACCGATAACCATCCCAGAAGAGATGATTTTTGTTATGGGAGACAATCGGCCTCGTTCTTCTGATTCAAGAGAGTTTGGACCAGTGACGACTAATAGCATTATTGGTCAGGTATTTTACCGTTACTATCCAGCCAATAAAATGGGATGGGTAAAAAACCCTCTCAAATCAAATCTTTTCAACAAATGATTTTAATATGGGAGTAGTTTTTTCCAGACTTCCTTTAATTTCTATCATGAGCTTACTTTTTATTCTCGTTTGGACAATCTTTATCTGAGCATCCTTATATTTACTCTTGATTTTATTGATAAAGACTTCCTTTTCTTCCTTGGTTAGTTCCTGTCCGGCCGATTTAACATTATGAAGCAGTTCTCTTACCAAGTCCTCGGTTTGTAGTACAGTTAGATTTTTTGTAAGCACTTTTTCATAAACAGAAATCATCTCTTTTCTGTCACGTAGTCGGGAAATAATAAAAATATGACTAAGATTAATGTCTTTTGAATAATAACCATCAATAATAATGTCTGGCAAACGATTGAGTCTTTTTATATGACTGAGATAGGCAGGTTTAATCCCTAATTTGAGGGCGATATCTTTATTTTTTAGATCATATTGCCTGATTAACGAAAAAATCAATTTTGATTTAGCAAAGTAGTCTTTTTCCAGTTTAATTTGAGAGATAACCTTCTCAATGGCACTGTTCATAAAATAAGTTTAGCACACGAGCAGATTTACACAACGCTAACAAATCTTTTCCCAGCTTTATTATAAAACTTGACCTTACCTTCTTTCATAGCGATAATCGTAAAGTCTCTAGAAAGCATTGTCCCGGGCCCAACATGAAACTGAGTCCCTTTTTGACGAAGAATAATGTTACCGGGCTTAGCGAATTCAACACCATAAAGTTTGATCCCTAGTCTTCGTCCAGCTGAATCACGGTTTCCACTAACTGTTTTTTGCGCTTTTGTATGTGCCATAGTTCAAGTTTATATTTTAAGAATTTTTATTTTCGAAAGTTTTTGTCTAAAACCTCTTACTTTACGATATCTCACCTTAGCTTTAAAATGAGCCACTCTGAGCTTATCTCCAAGTAGGTTATCAATAACCTCAATCTGGACCTTGGTAGTTAAGTTAGGAGTGCCAAGATCGATTTGTTTACCTTCGTCATCAAAAGTTGCCAAAGTTTCAAGCTCTGCCTTGGCTTTTTTTTCAAGATTAAGCTTATCAACAATTATTTCTTGGCCTTCTTTGACAAGATACTGTTTACCACCGGTCTTAATTACCGCATATTTTGACATATCATTAAATTATACTTAAAAACTTTTAAACTTCAATCGATTATCATGGAAGAAGGGCCAAACCAGTCATAAAGGTAATAAAGGAAGATCCGCCATAAGAGATAAAGGGAAGGGCCACTCCCGCCACCGGCAATAAACCTAAATTCATACCCATGTTCATAACAACTTGTAAGATAAAGTATGTCGAAAAACCGAGGATAAATAAGAAATTACCTCTTCCCTCTTCATCGCTTCTATGCTGATAGACCATCATCCTTCTTACCAAGGAATAAATAATTATGGCAAAAAGACAGATGACAATAAAACCACCAAAAAAACCAAACTGTTCAACCAAAGAGGCAAAAGCAAAATCAGTATGATTCTCCGGTAAAAAATATAACCGTGATTGGGTACCCAAACCAAGACCACGGCCAAAAAACTGTCCCGAACCAATAGTAATAACCGCCTGGATCATGTTGTAAGCTGTCCCTTGAGGATCAAGACTAGGACTGACAAAACTAAGTAATCTAGATTTTTGATAAGGCTTTAAAAAAAACCAACTAAAAGGAGTAATCAATAAAATAGTCGCCATCATATTAACAAAAAACTTCTTTGGCAGGTCAGAAAAAAGCAACAAAACTATAGCCAGTCCTACATAAATAAGAGCATTGCCAAGATCCGGTTGTTTAAAAATAATTAAAATTGGGATTAAGGAATACAAGAGATAGATAAAAAAAATAATCTTGCGATCAACGGCAATTTGTTTACGACTAAAAAATTGACTTAAAAATAAAACAAAAAATACTTTTAATATTTCTGATGGTTGGACATTAAAGAAATAAAACGGTAGCCAACGTCTTGAGCCTTTAACTTCTAATCCGATTATAAAGGTAATCATTAAAACGGCAACCAGCAGCCAATAAAAAATATGAGTGTTTAAACAAAAATACTGACGACCAAGCTTTTTAACTACATAGTAAGCAACTAAGCCAAAAATAAGAAAAAAAAGCTGGTTAACAAAGTATCCCTGTTTAATTCCCAACAAATTAAATATGCCAAAACAGTAGATAAAAAGTGTCGGAATCAAAATATCGATCATACAGTTACTTTAAGTTCGGATCCTAAACTTATTGATTCTGAAACAACTCTCTTTTTAAGATAATCAACTGAGGCTTTGAATTCTGTCGGGATAGTTAAACCAATGTTTTGCTCTGGTTTTAAGCCTAAATTTTTTCTTTCCTCTTGAATTTGCCTGACCAGTTCTCTTAATCGACCTTCATAAATCAACTCTCTGGTTAATAACGAATCAAAAACAACCTCAATTTCTGGCTTAGAAGTTTTTTTATAGTCTATTTTTTTAATGTTCAGTTCTTCGGAAATTAGTCGCTCATATTCTGGCAAGTGATTTTTGTAAAGGAATTTCTTATTTTTGGGCAAAAGTAAGGTTGCTCTAACCAATGGTTGGCGAACTTTAATTTTAAGCTCTTTTCTTATTCGCCTACCAACTTCAGCCACCTCTCTTATTAGGTTCATATCTTGATCAAGTTTTTGATCGTATTTAAAATTAATCTCTGGCCAAAACTCCAAGTGAACTGATTCTGATTCGGTCAAATTGGTATAAATTTCTTCACTTATAAATGGTAAAAAAGGCGAAGTAATAATACTCAGATTAACTAAAACATAGTGTAAGGTCTCATAAAAACTTGTTTTGTCATTTTTATCAAATGAGTTTAACCAAAGTCTATCTCGACTACGCCTAATATACCAAGTAGAAAGATCACTAACGAATTTTTCTATCTCTAAGGCCGCATTATTGGGACGATACTGTTTTAGACTATTTTTTACATAATCAACTAAGCAAGAAAATCTACCTAACAACCAAGCGTCTAAAATATTAGATTGTTTTGAATTTTTTTTGTGATTTGTGATTTGAGGTTTGAATTTATCGAGATTGGCATACTCAACAAAATATTTGTAGATATTCCAAAGCATTAAATAAAATTGTCTTCTGACTTCGTCGGTTTTTTTGTATCCAAAAAGAAGGTTTTCTGCTGGATTTTGCCGACAAAATAACCAACGCATGACATCAACACCGATTTTATCAGCTCCTTCATTAAACTCAACCATATTACCCCAGCTTTTATGCATCGGTCGACCATCTTCTCCTGTCAAAATCCCATATCCTAAAACTCTTTCAAAAGGCGGGCTGTTTTCAAGAACAGTTGACATGGCGATCAATGCATAAAACCAGTTTTTAAACTGACCAGGAAAAGATTCGGTAATGAAGTTCATTGGGAACCACTTTTCCCATTGTTTGTGATTTGAAAGATATAATGGTTGACCTTGATTATCTTCTGAAATTGACGAAAAGGGCACAATACCAGCATCAAGCCAGGGATTACCTACGTCATCCACTCTTTTTACCAACTCTCCACAGTAACGACACTTAATGTAAACCTCGTCAATATATGGTTTATGAGGGCTATGCCCGTTAAACTTGTCCCAACCTTTGATCGCTCTTTTTTTTAACTCCTCTTTGGAACCAATTACTTCAAAGTGGCCGCATTTACTACATTCAAAAATGGGCAGAGCCAGACCCCAATAACGATTTTTTTTACTAATCAACCAGTCGTGCATATTTTTTAACCAATCTAATTCTCGATCAAGACCAAACTCTGGCATCCACCTAATTGCCTTTGCTACTTTCACCATTCTCTCTCTTAATGTTTTATTTATCTTTGATTTTTGATCTTTGATCTTTGATTTCGATGGAGTATCCATCGATATGTACCATTCATCAGCCACTTTCCAAACTAATTCTGATTTACAGCGCCAACAGGCTGGGTATCTGTGTTTATATCTTTCTATCTTAAAAACCCAGTTTTCGCCTTTTTCGTCACGTTCTTTTAGATAGTTAAGAATGATTTCTGGGTGTTTTTTGGCATTTTTTCCGGCTAGAAAGTCAAGCTGGGGTAAATAATCGGCATTATCAGCAATTACAGGAATCATCGGTAGACCAAGTTTTTTTCCAAGTTTAAAATCTTCGACACCAGCACTGACGGCAGTATGAATAAGACCGGTTCCTTCAGTCGTAACTACGGGTAATATCTTCGAATCAGTTGGTACAACTACATGAAATTTATTAGGGTTTTTTTTAGCGGTTTCCTTCACAATCGAAAGAACATCAAATGGTGATTGATAATGCAAGCCGACTAATTCTTTTCCTTTAACTGTCTTAACGATTTTTTTATAATCTTTACCAAAAACCTGACTAATCAAGTCCCTGGCGACCCAGAAAAAATAACCCGTATTTCCTTGAACTAAGCTGTAATCTAGCTTTTCATCAACTGCGACCGCGATATTAGCGGGAATTGTCCATGGAGTTGTTGTCCAAACTAATAAGTATTCGTTTTTCCGCCCAACAATTGGTAACTCTAAATAAATCGATTCGTGGACCAGTTCTTTGTAGTCTTCGGTTAACATTTCATGTTGGGAAATGGCTGTTTCACAACGGGGACACCAAGGGACCGATTCGTGGCCTTTATAAATCCAACCATTTTCAAAACAAACCTTCAAAAAATGCCAAATCATGTAGTTGTTTTCATCGCTCATCGTAAAGTACGAATGATCCCAATCGGCAAAGTAACCTAATCTTTTTGACTGTTCGGTTTGTATACTCGAATATTTAATAACTCTTTGTTTACACAGATCAACAAATTTAGCAAT
>CAZPKD010000001.1:11464-25703 GCA_964587115.1 uncultured Gammaproteobacteria bacterium
TTTTCAATCTCTTTTTTATTTTTTAGCTTTAGTTCTTTTTCCACCTCAACCTCAACCCATAAGCCTTGACAATCAAAACCATTTTGAAATCTTTCTTTATATCCTAAAAGATTATAAAATTTCGGCCAAAGATCTTTATAAGTTCTTCCCCAGGCATGATGAACGCCCATCGGATTATTAGCAGTAATGGGGCCGTCCTGAAAGGAAAAGTATTTTTTAGATAATCTATTTTTAGCTAAATATTTTTTTACGATTCCTTTTTCGTACCAATTCTTTAACCACTTTTTTTCCATTTCAGGAAAGTTAGTATTGCTGTCGACCGGTTTAAACATAGTTTTTATTTTAACAGGAGGACCAAATTTAATCAATTAAGTAGATTTATATTTTTTCCTTGAACCCATTGAAGAAATTTTTGTTGCCCTTTCCAACAAGTTTATATTTATTGCCTTTAACCAAAATGGCTTGAGTGTCGTTTAGGGCAATAATTGGGTATTGACATGATCTTGCCGCTTGTTCAATAGTCAACCGATACTTTTCCTCAAAATGAGCAAAGATAATAAACGGTAGAAGATTCATTGCGGCAAAATTATTTAAACCATGTATGTTTCTGTCTCTTTTCCATAATCCTTGTTCAATTGTCGGACAAGCAATATAACTTCCTGCGCTAATGCCAACATAAAATTTTCCTTTAGCTATAAATTTTTTGACTACTTTATCAAATTCACTTTTCTTTACCCATTTAAGAAGATAAAAAGGACTGCCACCATTAACAAAAAGAATATCTTTGTCCGAAACAACTGCTTCTAGCACGGTTTGATTTTTCCCTTTAATATCCAAATCTTCAATTAAATTAATTCCACAGTCACGAAGTTGTTTTCGATAAACTTCAAGCCATTTCGGATTTGGTTCTTCACCATATGCAGCAGTGACAATAAAAGCAACTTTTATCTGATCGGCTGGTTTATCAAGAAGGCTAAGAAAAACATCTTTTAATTCTGGCGGTATTCCTTGTGAAGTTAGCAATAATTTTTTCATAAAAAAATTATACAAAATTTGTTCGTCCAATCGATTAAACGATTGGACTTTTTATGCATCAATCATTTTTCTTTCTTCTTGCCGTTTTTTATGCTCCCAATATCTTTGCCAATGACCAATTTTTATTCCAGGTTGGGTAAACAAATCACTAATCAAATCATCAAAGAAGTTAGAGATATTTTCTTTTTTAAGTAATTGTTTGATTGTCGAAATTAGTGCTGTGTCTTTTTTGTAAAATAAAAGTGAGAATTTAGAAATCGTTGACTTGGACACTTTAAGATATTCGACAATATCTCTACTATTTACCCCTTTCATTAGTAAATATACTATTGCAATTCTTTTGGCGATCATTATTTGTTCGGATGGAGAAATAATATCTTTGATAAGAAATAAAAACTCATTCTGATCATTAGTGCTATTGATTATAGTAAACAATAAATTAAATACCTTTATTAATTTTCTATTATCAACCGGAAATCTAGATAAGTGAACCATATCTCTTTTGTCCAATCGATTAATCGATTGGACAAAATATATTAATTCATGGAATATTTGATAACAGTAAAATATATTACATCCTTTTCTTTTAAGAAAGTAAAATCTTTTGGACTCTTTCCGTTAATAGTAAATCCTAAAATACCAGGAGGATACTTTTTTTCAATCTCTGGATAAAAAGAAAAAATAAAATAAAAATATTCAAGAAAGGTAATACCTTCAGAAACGATTACTGGTTCAAAAGCACAACCTGTAATTACTTGTAGTGGCTTGTCATAATGATTAGTTACTCTCATAATTTGTTTTACTAATATTTATTTTGTTTGTCTACGGTGTATAAACTACAAAATAAGGTAATTAGATTATTGGAATGATGAAAAAATTTACTATAGCATTCTCTTATTTTTTACGGAGAAAGGCGGGGATGTCAAATTCAGAGTCTTCGGCGAGAAAATCCTCTTCTTCGAGTGGTTCCTGTTCTGGTTCATTAACCTTTGGGTTTAGTTTTTCCATTTTTTCTGGTTCTTCTTTTTTGAACTGGAATAACTTTACCCGCGATTGATCAAATTTTGTCGCAATTAAGGTAATCTTAATCTGATCAATTAATTTATCGTCAATGACGGCGCCAAAAATTATATCAGCATCTGGATTAACAGTTTTAGAAATAATAGAAGCCGCCTCATCAACCTCAGCCATAGTTAAATCAGGTCCACCGACGATGTTGAAGAGGACTCCTCTGGCTCCTTCGATTGAAATATCCAATAACGGTGAAGAGATTGCTTGTTTAATGGCCGCAATGGCTCTTTTTTCACCACTGGCAATTCCCATTCCTAAAAGGGCGGTACCCGCATTGCTCATGACCGTTTTAACATCGGCAAAGTCAACGTTAATTAATCCCGGAGTCGTAATCAGCTCGGCAATTCCCATCACACCAGAATATAAGACTGAATCAATTTTTTTGAAGGCATCTAATATTGAAGTTTTTTTATCAATAACTTGCAAAATTTTTTGATTGGGAACAACAATTAAAGTATCAACCTTTTCTCTTAATTTTTCCGTCCCTTCTTCAGCGGTTGTTTTTCTCTTGGTTCCTTCGAATTCAAAGGGCTTCGTGACAACGGCAACAGTTAATACCCCTTGTTCTTTGGCAATTTCCGCAACAATTGGCGCCGCTCCCGTACCAGTCCCCCCACCTTCACCGCAAGTAATAAATACCATGTCAACATCAGTAAGTTCTTCTTTAATTCTTTCTCTTGATTCTTCAGCTGCCTGACGACCAACTTCTGGATCTCCACCCGAGCCTAAACCTTTAGTGAGATTTTCTCCTATCTGAACCTTTATGGGGGCCTTATTGTGAAGCAAAGCCTGAGCGTCAGTATTTACCGCCACAAACTCAACCCCATTAATCCCGCCATCGGCAATCATAGAAGAAAGAGCGTTACTACCACCGCCACCAACACCGACCACTTTGATTTTGGCAGCCTGACCAGCTCTTGGTTTTATCAACATAGTTATGGTATAAATTGCTTAAAAAAATCTTTTAGCTTGCTAAACGAGTTGCCAAATGATAAATCTTTAAAAATCTTGTTAAAATTTTTCATCCCCCCATCTTCGGACATTATATTTTTTTTCCCATATAAAATCAAACCTATGGCCCCTGCATATGGTGGGGTTAAAACTTCGTCAACTAATCCAGTCACTCCTTCGGGAATACCTAAACGAATAGGCAAACCCAAAACTTTTTTTCCTGTCTCTAACATGCCAACGGTTGTCGCTCCTCCTCCGGTAATTACTAGTCCTGAAGGAATACTCTGTCCAAAACCTGATTTTTCAATTTCCTCAAAAATCATTTTGAAAATCTCCTCAATCCTGGGCATCATAATTCCGTCGACTAAGGTTTTTAAAGAAACACCACTTAAATTTTCCGGAAGATTCAATTGGGTTAGATTAATCTCATCGCTTTTCTTTTTTAATTGACTCGCTTTTTGTCCTTCGGCATTTTGACTTAAATAAAGTTTAACTTTTTCCGCTGAATCAAGAGAAATTCGCAATCCCACAGCAATATCATTAGTAATATTTCTGGCCCCAATCGGAATTGACGATGAGTATGATAAGGCCCCTTCAACATAAACACAGATATCAATTTTACCTCCACCAATATCAACCAAAACCACTCCTAACTCTTTTTCCGTATCCGTAAGCACCGCTTCAGAAGAAACCAAACCAGAAAAAGCAAACCCCAAATTTTCGATTCCTAAATCATTTAAACACCGGTTAATATTTTTTAAATTAGTATGTGAGGCAGTAATGATGTGAGTATCGACTTCCAGTCTAACACCACTCATACCAATAGGGTTCTTTATACCCGCTTGACCATCGACAATATAATCACGGGGCAGGACATCAATTATTTCTCTCGTATTAGAGATAGAAATCGCCCTTGCAGCTTCAACCACTCTAGTAATATCGTCTTCAGAAATCTCCCCCTGTGGATTGGCTACCGCGACAATTCCATGAGAATTAAATGAAGAAATATGGGGTCCACCAACTGAAACAAAAGCCTGATTAATTTTATGACCCGCCATTCGCTCGGCCTTTTCAACACTTTCTTCTAGGGCGTTAGTTGCCTGATCAATATCGACAATTAGACCTTTCTTAACACCTCTTGATGGAGTTTGATTATAGCCGATTATTCTTAGTTCTTCTTTTTCTTTAGGCTCAATACCACAAACAGTCACAATTTTGCTTGAACCAATATCAATTCCACAAATCAATTTATCAGCCATGTTTTTTACTTAATTTTTATTACCGGTTTATCAAACCTCAGATCAAGACTGGAAAAATCAACTCCCTCAATTTTAAAGCGCTTAATAATCTGTCCCAATTGATAATCCTGTTCTTTAAGGTCTTTTTCCGTCGAAAATAAAATACTCTTATCTTTTAAATTAAATCTTATCATATAAAATCCTGCAATATCAACCGTGTCTACCGAGTAACCAAGATTGTTCAAATTTTTAATAAAGAAAAGACTTAATAGAATATCTTTGTAACTAATCTTATTGCCTGGTTGATAATCCAAATAACTTAGCTGTTGATAATAATTAATTTGGGGTAAGTTAGTATCATTTTTCTTTATTTTCTGAATAATTTTTCCATCCTTATTGAGGTAAAAAAATCCTTGATCAACCTTTATTAAAGCAATCGGGGTCGCCGGCTTAATTTTTATAATTAATTTATTAGGATATGATTTATCAATTTCTACTGTTTCTATCCAGGGATTTTTATTTTTTAAGTCAAGGGCAATTTTCTCTTCTGCAACATAAAGAAGGTTTTTGTTTTTAAGATTGATTAAACCATTAAGACTGTTTTTTTTATCATTGCCAATAACCGCTATTTCTTTGACTAAAAAAAACTTATTGATAAAAAAAAATATAACTAAAAAAAATATAACTAAAAGAATCATGAGCAATATTTTCTTAGCTTTCGGAAAATATTTCTCCAATAATTTTTTGACTGGCATCTTGACGATAAAATGATTTTAATTTTTGAAAATTATTTTGGTAAAACTCTAGATTGGTAACCATCTTTTTTATAAGTTTTAGTAAGTTTTGACTTGAATTAAATTGAGAAAAAATTTCCGCCGTTTTTCCCTCAGCTAAAATTTCTGCTTGTTTTTGTTGTTCGTGATTAGCCGACCAAGGTAAAGGAATTAAAATGGCGGGTTTTTTTAAAGCAATTAGTTCAAAAAAAGTATTCGCTCCTGCCCGGCCAACGACCAAATCAGCCAACTTATAGATATAGCCAATTTCTTGACTGGAAAAGTGTTCTTGCAAATAGTAGTGAGACTGGAGATCAGACATTAAGCCTTTTTTTAAAGCTTGCAATTCTAAAAAGTCATTATATTCTTTAACATTGCCTGTTTGGTGAATGATAATGTAGTCCTTTAGAAGATCTGGCAAAATCTTCTTTATATGCTCATTAATACTGTGAGATCCAAGTGTTCCACCAGTAACATAAACCACCGGGAGATTTTTTATTATTTTGAAGGGCGGGTTTATGGTTTTAAAAATTTCCTCTCTAATTGGATTTCCGGTTATCAACGTCTTTTTTTTATCAAAAAAAGCTTCTGTTTGGGGAAATGATAAAAAAACTTTTTTCGCAAATTGGCCACTTAACCGATTTGCCAGTCCTGGCGACAATGTTTGCTCGTGAATATAAACCGGTATTTTTTGAAAAAAACCCGCCATAACAATCGGCAAACCAAGATAACCGCCAAAAGATAAAATTAAGTCAGGCTGATAGCGATCAAGAATTTGCCAAGCGTAAAGAAAACCAGTGGGAATTTTTAATAAATTTATAAATGACTTAAGATTAAACAATCTTGTTACCCGACCGGCCGGCAGATATGCAAATTCAATCTTTCGACTGCTTATTTCTTTATACTCAAATGAGTAATTATCTTGGCTTCCAGAACTGTATTTTCGGCCAACAAAAATAATTTTTGTATCTTTTCTATAAGCTGATAATAAAATATCATCGATAATCGTCAAAGCGGGGGCTAAATGTCCACCGGTAATAAGGATTTTTTTCATGTTTATAAATGAACTCGTGATTTTTTGGCTATATTTATTAATATACCGATTAGAGCAAAGGAAACCAAGAGATTTGACCCCCCATAAGATAAAAAAGGTAAAGGAACTCCAGTTAAGGGAATCGCATTAACTATACCACCTAAATTAATCAAGATTTGCAGATTAAATAAAGCAAAAATACCACCGGCCAACAACCGACCATACCTATCTTTAGCATTAGCGGCTACTTGAAACATACGATAAATAAAAACAATCATAAAAAAAATCAAGAGGAATGAACCAATAAAACCAATTTCCTCAGCAATAATGGCAAAAATTGAATCCGTGTGTGCTTCCGGTAAAAATAAATATTTTTGCCTTGATCCACCAAAACCAATTCCAAAAAGACCCCCGTTAGATAACGATATTAAAATCTGATTAAGGTGGTAAGTAATCCCTAGAGGATCAAGACTAGGATTAAAAAAAGCTCGTAGTCTTTGAAAACGATATGGTGATACTTTAATCAGTAAATAAAAACCAGCCACCGACAAAGGAATTAAAAATAATAAATAGTGTATTTCTACTCCGGCTAAAAAATAGATAATAATACTTAAAGAAAAAACAATAATCGCCGTTCCCATGTCTGGTTGAAGAATAATCAAAAAAATCAATAACCCAAGAAGAATTAAAAAAGAAAAAAAACGTTTTCTTTCTTTATTAATAAACCAGGAAGATAGATAGATTATTGAGGCAAATTTAGCCAGTTCGGTTGGTTGAATGTTAGTAAACCCAAGATCAATCCACCGTCTCGCTCCACCGGCATGTTGGCCGACACTTGGAATAAGAACCAAAAACATTAAACCAATGGTTCCTGTCATTAATAAAAAAGCAAAATAATAAAGCTTATGATAATCAAGTAAAGAAAAAAACATCATCGCTACAATTCCCAATACCAACCATAAAGATTGCATTTGTAAATAGTGAAAACTATGACCAAATTCTCTGAAACTGCGAACAGCCGAAGCTTCAAAAATAAAAAATAAACCAATAACCGAGTAGATAATCGGAAACAAATATAGCCAAATCAAACCATTTCGACCACTAGTTTTTTTCAATCTCATATTATTAATTTAGTCATTAAGAATTCTTTTTACAATCAGATTAAAAGCTCTTCCTCGATCAAATTCGTTCTTAAACATAGCAAAAGAGGTGGCTCCTGGCGAAAAAAGAAGGTAATTCTCTAGAGGTTCATTGAGTGCCTGTTGATAGGCAAAGTCTACCGCCTCCTCAAGATTGGTAAAAATGGGACTAATTTTTTCAGAAAAGTCCTTTTGTAAACGGTGGTAAATTTTGTCTGTAAAAGATCCCTTTAATAAAACAATGCTTTTTACTTTAGTTAATTGTTCAAGCAGTTTATCAACTGGTAAATTTTTATCATTACCTCCCAAAATCAGAACGATCGGCTTGTCAGAAAAAGAATCAACTGCTTTTATGGTAGCAATCGGTGTCGTTGAGGTGGTGTCGTTAACAAAAAAAACCTGATCCTTTTTACCGATGACTTCCTGACGATAATCTATTCCTTTAAAATTAATGATCGTTTGCCGGGCTTTTTCTTGATTTAGTTTGAGAACCTTAGCTACTAATAAAGAGGCGGCGGCATTTTCCCGATTATGATCACCCCTAAGGTATTTAAACTTACCCGAAAAATTATCTTTACTAAAGTAAATCAAATGACTTTTTGAAGGATTCCTTTTTAGATAATTTTGCAGCTGGCAATTGATTATCAAATAATCATCTTGGGTTTGATATTGATAGAGAGCTTTTTTATCGTAAAAATAGTTATTTAGACTGGCATAGTAATTTAAATGGTCGGGATAAAGATTGGTAAAAACAGAAATTGAAGGGCTGATTTTCTTTCGGTGGAAACTGGAAAGTTGCCAGGAAGAAAGTTCAAGGATCACAAAACTCTCTTTGTCTACTTTTTCCAAAAGTGCGATCGTTGATAATCCAGAAAAGTTACCACCAAGAAAAACCGATTTTTTTTGTTGTTTCAAGATTTCATAAATCATCATTGCCGTTGTTGATTTTCCCCTAGTCCCAGTAATTCCAATTATTTTTGCAGGACAGTATCTTAAAAAAAACGACGCTTCCATCTCTACAGGAATGCCTTTCTTAATAGCCGCCTGTAACTGAGGCAAATCCCAACGAACCGAAGGACCAATAAAAATATGGTCTGCGTTTAAAAATATTTCCTGAGGATGATCACCAAAGTAGTATTGACAGTTTAAACCAACTAACTCTTTGATTGAATCTTTAAGAATTTTTTGGGAACGAAGATCGGTGATGATTACCTGAGCTCCTAGTTTAGAAAAAAATTTAGCTAAACCAACTCCCCCACCTAAAACTCCCAGACCAACAATTAAAACCTTCTTATTAAAGAATTTTTTTTTAAGCTCCTCGACGATTATTTTAACCATACGTTTATTTCATGAAAGCAATCATCAACCCAAAAACGGCAAAAATGATTGAGGTTAACCACAAACGCATGACAATCTTTGGTTCTTCCCAACCGCGCAGCTGCAACCAAAGATGAAGGGGCGCCACCGGAAGAATTTTTTTCTTAAGGAATTTTTTGCTTAACAATTGAATTAATGAAGTAAATATTTCTAAGACAAATATACCACCAATAATTGGCAAAGCAAAAGGTTTTCCTAAAATAAGCCCGATAACAGCAAAGGTGGCTCCAAAAGAAAGAGCTCCTGTATCACCCATTATTAACCTAGCTGGATAGACATTGAAGTACATAAAAGCAATCAATCCTCCGAGCCAAGAACCAATAAAAATTGAGCTTGGAACGTCAACAATTGAGCGAGAAATTATCCAAAGACTTGATATAGAAATTGTCAAAATCCCAGAGGCTAAGCCATCAAGCCCATCGGTAATGTTAACCGCATTAGCAAAAGCCACAATCACAAAAGTAGAAAACAAAATATAGAAATAGGATAAATTAAAAACACCAAGAAAGGGAATGTGGACAATGTTTATTTTTAGATCATTAACCAACCAAAAAGAGATTATTACCCCTAAAATTGTTTCAATAATAAACTTATGTCTCAGCCGAAGACCAATAAAATTGTTGCTTTTCCAGAAAAAAATTTTATTGAGATCATCATAAATACCAAGAAGACCAAAAGAAATAAAGGTAAAGAGAATAATCTTTATTTCGCTAAACAATGACGGATAATTCAGAACGATCTTTTTTTTAAAAAATAGAAAGAAAAAAATAAAAATAAAAAATATTATCGTCGTAGTTACTATAATCAATAACCCACCACCAACGGGCGTCCCTTTTTTATTGCTATTATATTTATCAAAAATAGGCGTCGGTTTATCAAAAGCATCTTTGGTCTTTTGCTCGCTTCTTTGAATCTTGGAACGATATAAAAAATTAATAAAAGGAATAATGAACAAAGAATTGATTACGAAAGATATAAAAACAATAAAAAGATATAAGGACATAACAGACTATTAAAAAAGACTAATAATTCTAGGAATAAAAATTATTCCGGAAATAACTAATGAGCCTATAGCGATGATTAACATGGCGGCCGCCGAAATATCTTTAGCCAAGCCGATATCTTGACGCCACTTTTTATCAATCGCGTCGGTCGTGGCTTCAATACCGCTATTAATTGTTTCAACAGTTAATCCAGCCATAATTAATATCAAAATAATCAAAAACTCAGCATATGTGATTCTAAATAAAACGGCTCCAACAATAGCTACCAAAGATAAAGTAAAGTGAATCTGGTAATTTGGTTGAGTTTTAAGAACCCAGAATAAACCGTGAAAAGCATTTCTTAAGGAAATAGTATGTTTTTTTATCATATTTTTATTATTTTTAACAATATTTTGGCTAATTTTTGTGGATCATGTCTTAAAACACTCCTAATTAATTTGTCGGTCTTTTCTTTTTTAAATGAATTTATATCTATCAGGTCATCAATCTGCAACTTACCTGAAAAATTATTGACATTCAAGTTGTTAATAACTGTTTTTTCGTGATGCTCTAAATACCATTTTATTATGTTTGCGGGTATATTTCCATTATTGATAACCACATAGTCGGGAAAACGACCTAGATATTTTTTTAGATCAATAATAAAATCCAAGGCCTTATAATCATTGGTCTGGCCAAGCTTAGTCATCAAGTTAAGAATGTAGATTATTTTGGCCTTTGATTTAATCAATTCTTCCTTAATATTATTGGTTAATAAAACAGGAACAATGCTTGTATATAAATCGCCCGGTCCAATAACAATATAGTCTGAATCGCTGATGGCTTTTAAAGCTTTGGGATTGGCCGTTACTTGAGGTTCTAGGAAAGCCGTTTCAATTCTTTGTTTTTTTTCGATGTTGGTATCAATATTTCCCTCACCTTTAATAACATTGCCGTCTTCATACTTAGCACACAAGGTGGTTTTCTCAAACGTCACCGGAATAACCTGACCTTTAGTCTTGAGAATGTAGGCGGCCGTTTCGATTACCTGGTCATAGTTGTTTGACACTTTTTCCAAAGCAGAAAGAAACAAGTTGCCAAAGTTATGACCAGCAAGGTCACCTTTTTCAAAGCGATAAAGAAACAATTTTCTCCAAAGTAAGGGTGCGTCTGATAAAGCCACCAAACATTGCCTGAGATCTCCTGGAGGCAAAACACCTAACTGATCCCGCAGTCTTCCGGTTGAACCACCAGAGTCCATCATCGAAACAATCACAGAAAGATCAACCAGGTATGATTTCAAGCCGGTCAAAACAACAAATGTTCCAGTTCCTCCACCAATAACGGTAATTTTTTTCATATTACTTATTTTTTATAACTTTGCCTCTAAAAATAAACTGGTCTTCACCAATATTTTTATCGATTAAACTTCCCGGGCCAACCGTGGTATTTTCTCCGATTAGAACTCCCGGCAAAACTGAACAGTTAATCCCTAGTTTTGACCTTTCTCCTATTACAGTTCCAAACTTCGGTAAATGAGTGTCGATTTTTGTTTTAGCCTGCTGTGCAAAAACGTTTTTTCTGTCAAAACGAAAGTTGGCAAGAATCGTTCCAGCCCCTATTAAAACCCCTTTCCCTAAAACCGAATCACCAACATAGTCACGATGTAAATAAACATCGTTAGCTAAATAAGACCTGGCTAATTCACACTGACTACCGATAAGGCAATTTTTTCCCACATGGCTTTCTCGTACCAATGAATAGTCACCAATGATTGTCCCCTGGTCAATAAAACAGGGACCAACAATTTTCGTATAATCGCCTACCCTAACATTTTTTCCTAAATATACATTTCCTTGAATAAGAGCTGTCTTAGCCACTTTGGCAGTTTTATGTATCTGTGATCCATCAATTTGTTTGAGAAAAAAATTCATCATTGATAATATCTGCCAGGGATATTTTATAGAATACCAAGGGCCATCATAAATCATTAGTTCATTGTTATCAGATTGGGAAATTAGTTCATTTAAACCAGTTTCATACCATCGATCATCCTTATTATCAACTTTTTCTAGAATATCGATAAACAAATCAAAATCTATTATATAGTCAACCACCATTTTTACCATATCAGAAGGCACCTGCTCTGGGGCTGGTTTTTCCACGATAACAAACTTCTTTTTACTTACTGGTTTTATATAACCTCCTGGGAAATAACGATCAACTCGTTTAACTAAAGAAAGGAAGTTTGGTTTTTTTGATAGGCAACCAATCAGTTTTGATAATATGTCGGGTTCAAAAACATCGTTGGCATTAACAATAAGGACTTCCCCTTTAATAATATTTTTAGCTGATAATATAGCCCCCGCTTGTCCGCTTAGCTTCTTATCCTGAATAATGTATTTGGCGGATTTAGAATAAATAGATTGATTGGTATCACTAATAACAAAAATATTTTCCACCCACTTTTTGTAAAAATTTATTTGATAATCAATTAGTTTCTCGCCTAAAAATGAGGTATTTTTTTTATCACTCAGTGGCCAAAAACGAGTGCTGTCACCACCAGCTAATATAAGAATATTTTTTATTTTTTTCATATTTCGGTTTTACTCAATATGACCCTAAGTTTATCGAATAGGTCATACTTTTTTTATTAATCCACCTAAGCTGGTAATTTTTTCTACAAAACTATCATAGCCCCTTTCCATAATTGATGCCCCATTAATAACCGACTGACCATTGACAATCAAAGCCGCAATTGCCAAAGTGGCTCCCGCTCTAAGATCGGCAATTGTCAAAACGCCTTCGTGAAGCTTATAGCCACCGGTAATTTTAATCGTTTGTTGATACTGTTTATTAGAATCATAATTAAAGAAAAAAAACTCACTCGGATTTTTTACTTTAGTTTTAAAAAATTCTATTTTCGCTCCTAATTTTTTAAGTTCTTCGACGTAAGAAAAACGGTTTTCAAAAACTCTTTCGGTAATCAACGATTCCCCTTTTGCCTGAGTCATTAAAACCGCCCAGTTAGGCTGCCAATCAGTCATAAAACCAGGATGAGGCAAAGTTTCAATCGTCGAAGATTTAATCTGTCCTTGCCAGTAAAATCTTATTTCTTGATTATTCTTTATTTCCACTCCGGCGTTAATTTTTTTTAGTCCCGCCAAAAAGTGGGCGATAACTTCCTTTTTAAGGGGATAAAGGGTTATATCACCTTTGGTAGCAATCGCTAAAGTGGCATAGGTAATCGCTTCGTTACGATCAGAAACAATTGTATAAGGAGAAGTCTGGACTAGTTTTTTTACTGGATTAATTAAAATTTTGTCTGCCTCCCTTTTGATATCCGCCCCGGCCTGGTTGAGGAAATTGATCAAATCATCAATTTCCGGTTCAAGGGCAACATTACTTAAAACAATCTTTCCCCTTCCAAAAATAGACAAAAGAATTAGAAGTTCAGTGGCGGTATGAGAAGGTTTGTTGAAAGTATAATTCCCTGAGATTGGTCGATTAATTTCTGCCTGGTAGTAACCAGTGTTAGAGTTATAATTAACTCCCACTCCCAAACTTCTCATTCCTTCAACAATCCTATCTATCGGCCGTGCCCCAATTCGACACCCTCCGGGATTGGGAACAAAGCATTTTTTAAATTTATGTAATAGTGGAGCAAAAAGCATAAAAGAAACTCTGATTTTTGAACCAAAAAGGAAATCAATTTTGTTCTTATTAATATTTTGACCATCAACCGTAACTGTATTTTTGTCAGTAAATTTGACCTCTCCACCCAAGGAATCAATTAACCCAATTAATTCAAAGACATCCTTAATTCTGGGAATATTTTTTAGAGTCACCTTTTGATCAAAAAGCAGCCCAGCAATAATTATCTTCAAAGCCACATTTTTGGCCCCAGATAACTTTATTTTTCCTTTTAAAATTTGACCACCGTTAATAATATATGCGTCTTCCATAAGAATAAATTATACTACGACGACCTCACTTTCCAGTTCAACTCCATACTTTTTTCTAACTTTTTCTTTAATTAGATCAAGCATGTGTTTTAACTCTGTCGGTCGCCCTGAACCATCATTGATAATAAAATTGGCATGTTTTTGAGAAATATAAAAACCGCCCACTTTTAAAGATTTTAAGCCTGCTTTATCAATTAAGTATCCGGCGGAAACCGTCGGTAAATTCAACCTAATTTTTTGTTTTTCTGGAATATTTTTGAAAAAACAGCCACTGGAGAATACTCCTTGAGGTTGTGTTTTTTGTCGATAAGCCATCACCTCTTGAGCTCTTTTTTTAATTAATTCCGCCGATTCTTTTTTAAATTTAAAAACTGCTTCAAGAATCACTTCTTTAGTCTTTTGTAGCTGACTAAAGTCATAGCCAAAATGAAAATAGCTATGTTTGACTTTTTTTTCTGTACCATCGGCGTCAATCAGGGTCGCCTCGACCAAACTGTCGCTGAAGTATGACCAAGGTCTTGTCCATTTTGAGTTCATATAAATAGCCCCCCCGACACTACCTGGCAAACCATAGTGATATTCCAAACCAGAAAGCTTTTCTTCAATCAATTCGTTAATTAATTTCATTACTGGATAACCTGAAGAAATTGAGTAATAAACGTAGTTTTTATCTT
>CAZPKD010000002.1:0-24059 GCA_964587115.1 uncultured Gammaproteobacteria bacterium
GTTTCTCAATACTTTTTATTCTAAAAATAACTTTCCTGATAAATTGAGTAACCGTCAAATTTTTACCAGTCTTGTCTTTAATTGGTAAATCCATATAATGATATTATAATATAATTGAAATTATATGAAACTTTTTTCTCTTCCTAAAGTCGGTCTAGCCTTAGGTGGCGGTGGCCCCAAAGGGTTAACCCATATAGGGGTTATTAAAGTTCTAGAAAAGAACAAAATTCCCATCGACTATATTAGTGGGACAAGTATTGGTTCTTTGGTTGGTGGCCTATATGCGGCTACCAAAGATATTAAATTAATTGAGCGAATTGCTCTTGACAATAACTGGCGCGAGCTTGGAGGTTTATTTTTAGATCCCACCTTTAGACTAGGATTTATTCAGGGAGAAAAAATAAAGAAATTTATTAAAAAATATATCGGTGACATTGACTTTAAGGACCTAAAGATTCCTTTTTCTACTACCGGAACTGACCTTAAGACCGGTAATTTGGTCGTAATCAACCGTGGAAAAGTGGCTGAGGCAATCAGAATTAGTATTTCTATCCCAGTTTTATTCAAACCCGTAGAAAAAGACGGTCGGATTTTAGTTGATGGAGGCCTATCTGCTCCAGTTCCGGTCGAGGTAGTTAAAAAAATGGGGGCCCAATTTATTGTCGGTGTTGATCTATATAACGATTATTCTGATAGAAAGATTGGATTGACCGATATTCCCTATGACTCGGTTAATATTTTACTTCACAACTTAGGCAAAAAAGATACGGAAATGGCCGATATAACCATATCGCCTAAAACATCGACTTTAGGATGGGGCAAGTTCTTTTCACAAAAAGGCAGTCTTGAAGGAATTCGTTTTGGCGAAGAAGCCACGGAAAAAATTATTCCTAGATTAAAGGTCCTTTTAGCTCAAAAAAGAACCACTAATTTTTTTGCCAATTTGTTTAATTTATTTAAAAAGAAGGTTTGATTTCAACCTCAATCGTTATTATCACCAACTTCTTCAAGAAAGCGTGACCTACTTGCTTCAATCCGCCTACCAAATATAAACCGGCGTCTGGCATAAGTAATATAAAGACGTTTTTTCGCGCGCGTTACCCCCACATAAAAAAGCCTTCTTTCTTCTTCTAACTGAAAATGATCATCGACCGATCTGGCATGAGGAAGAATTCCTTCCTCTACTCCAACTATAAAAACATATGGAAACTCTAGTCCCTTGGCTTGATGAAGTGTCATCAGTTTTATACCATGATAGTTGTGTCCTAGTTTTTTTTCTCCTTCAAAATATTCTGACTCCACTAGGGCAATTTGTTCAAGAAACTCAGTTAATTTTGGATAGTTAATGGCAACAGATTTTAGTTCTTTAATATTTTCCAATCTCGAGTAATCTTCTTCCTCAGATGGATTATATAAGTTAAGATAACCGGTCGCCGCAAATATCTCTTCCATTAATTGGTCACTCTTTTTGTCTTCTGGCTGGTTTTTTCTATTTTGAAAATACTTTTTAAAGGCTTCATATTTTCTTTTCCCAATTTTTTTTACTCGCTCTAATGAAACTTGATCGGTTGGATGAATAAGTAATCTCAAATAAGCCAAAACATCTTTTATCTCTTTTCTTTCGTAAAAACGAGTCCCTCCAATTAAAATATATGGAATTCCATAGTGCAAAAAAACTTCCTCAATAATCCTTGATTGAACATTGGTCCGATACAAAATAGCCGTATTTTCCTGATCGTCTAAGCGAATCGTCTCTTCGGCAATAAAAACAGCCTCATCTTCCTCATTTTGAGCTTGATAATAAACCACCTCTTCACCCTCATCATTCCGAGTAAAAAGATTTAAGATTGGGTGAGTTTCGTTTTTTGAAATTACTTTATAAGCAAAGTCAAGAATTTTTTGAGTTGATCGATAGTTTTCTTCAAGATAAAACATTTTTGCCTTGGGAAAATCTTCTTTAAACTTTTCCAAATTGTTAATATCGGCTCCCCGCCATGAATAGATGCTCTGTGAAAAATCACCTACGACGGTTACTTTTTTATGCTTCTCTCCTAAAAGTTTTATCAATACATACTGGGCATAATTAGTATCCTGGAACTCATCTACCAAAAAATGTTTAAATTTATCTTGTATCGCATCCAAAACTATTGGTTTTTTTAAGAAAAGATCAATTGTTTTGACAATCAAATCATCAAAATCAAGAGCTTTGTTTTTTTCTAGTTGTTTTTGGTAATCTTGATAGACTTTAAAAGTTGTCAGGGCGTTATGGTCCGTAAAAAGTCTTGCGTACTGTAATGGTTTTATAAGTTGATTTTTAGCCCCAGAAATTTGATTTAGAAAATATCCAGGAGAATATTTATTTATCTGTCTTTTTTTAAGAATTTCCTTAATTAAAGCTAACTGGTCCTGCTCGTCATAGATAATAAAGTCATTATCAAGATCGATTTGCAGCGCATAGCGACGTAAAATCCTAACACATAAAGAATGGAAGGTGCCGACAAATCCTAAACCAACTTTAAGGTTTTTACTTATTCTTTCTTTCATTTCATTGGCGGCCTTATTAGTAAAGGTAATCATAATAATCGAAGAAGGTTTTACTTGTTTATTTTTTATTAAATAGAGCACTTTATAAACCAAAACTCTTGTTTTCCCTGAACCAGCCCCGGCCAAAATTATCGAAGGATTATCAGTACAAGAAACAGCTTTTTGTTGTTGTTTGTTTAAGTGGTTGAATATCCCGTCTTTCATAAGTTATAATACTAGCATATGAAATACTTTATCGCCAACTGGAAGGCTAATAAAAACCTTTCCCAAACCCAAGATTATATAAACAAATTTCTCGAGATCGTTGGAATGTTAGAACAATCTAAAGTCATAATCTGCCCTCCTTATCCCCTAATATCATCTATTAAAGAAAAAATCGTTGGAAAAAACAATCTTTACGTCGGTTCTCAAGATCTTTCCGTATTTGAAGAGGGTTCTTATACTGGTGAAGTAACGGCAAAAACACTCCAAGGACTGGTTGATTTTGTTATCCTTGGTCATAGCGAAAGACGAAAAAATTTTAATGAAACTCAAGAAACCATAGCTAAAAAAGTGACCTTAGCTAAAAAATATCAGATTGAGTCAATCATCTGTATAAGAAATATTGAAGATTGGCAAGCCATAAGGGATCAGGCAAAGATTGTCGCTTATGAACCGGTAGCCGCCATTGGTACGGGAATGAATGAAGATCCAAAAAAAGTCACTGATTTCAAAAAAACCCTTAACCTAAAACCGGAAACTGTCTTTATATACGGTGGCAGCGTTAAAAGCGATAATGCCAATAGCTATCTAGGAACAAAAGAAATTGATGGTTTTCTCATCGGAGGAGCTTCCTTAGATCCAGAAAACTTCAAAAAAATAATTGAGTTGGCCTAAATATGAAAAAAAAGTTGACGGTTATCGGCTTAGTTTTTTTTGTGGTTTTATTTCTACTGATAAGGCCTTATTATTTATTTTTAACTCAAAAAGTTAAAATTTCTCCTTTCAAAACCATATTCTCATTTGATTCTCTGAAAATCTATGATAATCAAGTCAGCATCCTAATACTGGGAATTGCTGGAGAAAGTCATGACGGTCCCAATCTAAGCGATTTAATTATTGTCGTCAATTATAATCTTGAGACCAATCAATTAACGACAATGGCCGTTCCTCGGGATATTTGGAGCGACACCCTAAAAGACAAGATTAATTCTGCTTATGCTTACGGAGCGGAAAAAAATGGTCTACCACTTCGACCCCTTGATGGTTTAAAACTTGCTAAAGCTGAAATCACAGCTATTTTCGGCAAACCAATTCAGTATGCTACTGTCATCGATTTTGAAAAGTTCAAAAACCTAATCGACTTTTTTGGCGGTATAGATGTAAAAGTGACCAATACTTTTGATGATTATGCTTTCCCTATCCCTGAGGAAAAGATAAAAGACCCCTCATGTGGCCATACCGATACTCAGATTAAGGAATTTACTAATAGTAATCCTACTGAAAAACAAATATGGGATTACTTTCCTTGTCGTTACGAACACATCCATTTTGACGCCGGCATTGTTCATATGGATGGCGCTACCGCTTTAAAATTTGTCCGTTCCCGCCATGCTGAAGGTAATGAAGGGAGTGATTTTGCCCGTGGGCAAAGACAACAGCAGGTTATCGTTACCTTAAAAAATCGTATCCTACAAGAAGTCAAAAGTCTTAATCTAAAAAAGATACAGGCTCTTTACGAAGAACTTGATTTGTTAGTCGTTAGGGATATCACCAATCAGCAGCTATCGATTCTTGGGAAAAACATAGTTTTTAAATCTAATTTGAAGCAAAAAGAGATTGTTCTTGATGAAAGTTTCTTTACGGTCCCAAATTATGATCTTTATGAGGGCAAGTACGTCCTTATCCCTGAAACAGGCAACTTCAATCAGATACATCAATACATTGAATGTAGCTTAAAAAGCTTATCAAATTGCGACTCCTTAAAAAATAAAGGAGAAAATAATTAATACTGAAGCCGCAGTAAATAAAATTAACGAATTATTTATAAATCCCGTTTCTGGCAAGCTTATCACTTTGGTTGGAGAAATGGACGTATTAACTTGGGCTGTCTGACTAGCCGAACCCTTACCGCTATCTAGAGCTAATATTATTTCCGTTGGACTTGGAGACACCACTTCGGTGGGACTAATTTGACTTGTGGTTGGACTTGGTTCGATGGTTGGTGTGATCTCAACCGTTGGAGTAATAGAGACAGTGTTTAAAGCAATCAGTTTGCTGTAGGTAACAGCCGCAGCTTTAGTTTTTTTAGGAGCGAGACTGGCCGTTTCAACCTCTTCTTCACTAGTAATCACTCGGGTTATGTAAAAAATAGAACCGAGGAGAAAAAAAATCATTACCATTAAAACTATAGTAATTAATTTTGGTTTATTATTTCTCATATCAATCTCCTAGCCAGCCATCAGTCTGAGAATGAAGCTGGGCTTCAATCCTTAACTGACCTTGATTACTGGCTACTATATAATTAATGTAATAAATATTTAATTTATTGTCAAAGTCTAAAGTTATATTTTCCGTTTTCCAGGTATCGGAATTAACTCTAATTCTAGCTCGGTCAGTATCTGTCTCAGATACATTTTCAATTCCAATAATAATACTCTCACCAGATTTAACCGCACTTAAGCTCGCCCCAGACATTGGTTCAAAGTTACTATCAAAAATTTTGATACCTTTAGAGTTAATAAAACTAATAATCGGCGTTGGACTAACCTTTGAAGTTCTTGTTTTTTTCTCAAGATTGGAAAATCCCAGCAGACTGGCTAAACCAAAAAGAGACATAAAAACAACTAATATAATAATGATTAAGTTGTCGGATTTTTTTACTATTCTTACCGGCTGATCGTTTAAATCTTTAGCTTGCCCTGCTTGAACGGCTATATTTTCCTCGAAATTAGGTATCTTTGGCTTGGTTTTTGTCCGATTATTTTTTTTCAATAAGTAAATTTCATAGCCTAAAAAACCGAAGGTGACTAAAAAAGCTAGTAGGCTTATTTTATTGATTGATACCAAAAAATAAACAATATCCATACTTAAATTCTAGCTTATTTTAAGCTTAAAATGCAAGAAGAATCCCTAAACCAAGAATTATCAGACTCCCACTAGCGATTGCCATGGGAATAGTGTTGGTCCCTGAAGTTGGTCGAGGAGGAATTGTCGCCGATATCTGAATTGTTTCGGTTGGAGTAATCACGGTTGGACTAGCCTCTGCGGTAGCTGAACCTAAAACCTGCTCCCCTGATTTGGCAATGGTAAATTTGCGGACAACCTTAATATCTTGACCGTTAGTATCCTTGGTGGTTAGAGTCATCGTATGACTACCGGCTGGTAGTTTTTCATTCAAAGAAAGCTTCCAGAGACCTTCTTTGTCTGCAGTTACTCTAAATGAATAACTCACGGGGGAGTTAATGGTAATAAATACATCCGAATTGGGGATAGCCAAACCTTTAATTAAAGGACTTTGGGCAGGAATAATACTATTTTCTTTTGGAAATAAAATCTCAATCTGACCGGTCTTAGATTGACTCGTGGCTGATAGGACATTATCTTTCTCACCGAACTTGTAATCATTACCAATAATCAGTGTTTGTGGTAAGGGCCCTAGATTATCGGCATTTGTCTCAACGTTTGTTTTTAAACCATCCTCGCTAATTATTTCTATTAATCCCGATTCATTTTTTTCAATTGGTCTAATTTTTCCGGATTGAGAGTCGACTACTCCATTTAGTGGAATCAACCATTCACCGGTCAGTTTAGTTAGGGCGAAAAGAGAGTCGCTGTTTTTAAAGGTTAAAATAACCGCCGCATCGGTTAGAGGTAATCCATTACTCTTAATAATTTTTCCATAGGCTGGTTTTAAACTAGCGGTCTGGTTCACACCTGTCGGGGTCTGAAATGAAAAAGATTTTTGATCGGTTTGCCCAACAACTTGATCTTGGCTAATAATCTTAAAATAATATTTCTTTCCAGATTGCAGATTTTTAATTAAAACATAGTGGTTTAAATATTGACCTTTTTTTCCGCTAGTATCTCTGTCATCAGAAAAGGTCTGCTTAAGGTCATTTTCTTTTTCACCCAGAATAAGCCAACCTTTTTCTTTTGTGTCGGTTTGCCAATAAACACCGGCCTGATTCGATAAAAGATTAACTACTTTTATCTGGCGGACAGCTTTTTTTGTCGCTCTTGAAGGCAAAGAGCTGGTTTGAAAAAAACGGCTAAGAATAAAGATCACCAAAACTAAAATCACCACTAAAACCGGAGTGGGAATTTTTATTGAATTTTGTTGCTGGTTTAAATAATAGCGCGAATAAACCATATTAAGGGTTTCTTTGTTTTAATATCTCAAGAACCTGACTATCAATTTTAATATTTTCCACCACAACATACTTGGTGGTTAACCCTTGGTTGGTAGTCGCCTTTACTCTGTATATTTCCAGTAAAACCCAGGCAACCACGGTAAAAAATATTGTTAAGGAAATATAAAACAACTCTTTTTGGTTCATAAATAATATCCTTCGATATTCATCTCAATGTTTAATAATCCACTCGTTGAACTTTCTTTTGTATCCCGTCCAATAACGGCACTTTGGACCATTTTTATCCTTCTTTGACTATATAAGTCTTTGGTTAATTTAACAAAGTCATCAAAGCTCCCTTTAAGAATAACATTAAACACAACTGATTTTAAAGTATCTTCTTTTTGACTTTTTTTAAGATTGATATCGACAATGGTTAATTTATCTATTACAAGATTATTATTTTTAATTGATGAATTCAAATCTTCAAGCAGCTTGTTTACTTGCGGCATTTTAGAAATAGCCTCCCCAAGGACACTGAGGTTATCACGATTTACCTCCAGTGACGACTGAATCGAGACTAAATTTTGAATTTGTTTTTCAAGAAAAGTATCATCTCTCACTAAATCGTCAATTTTCTTGTTCGCTTGAAAAATTGACAAAAGGTTTGGTCTAATGACAAAAAATATAAAAAAGGAGAAAATAATTAAAAAAAGGATTGTATAAGTATAATCAATGGTCTTCTTAGTAAAGATTTTTTTAAACGATAGTTTTTTTTCCATGTTTAATTTAGTTTTGATAACTCTATCTCAAAACTCAGGCCTACGTCTATTTTTTTTAATGATTTAAGATTAATGTTGGCAAACTTTTTGTCAGTTTTAAGCCTCTGATAAAAACTCTGAATTAACGAGCCATTATCTCCAAAACCCTCGAGCTTCATTGAGTTGTCGGTAACCGTTAGTTTCGATAAATACAATTTGTCTGGGAAGATGGTTGAAAGATAATTGAGAATGTCAAGAAACTTATCTTGTCTTTCAATAATGTGCTTTACTTCCTTTATCTGAAAATCAGTTGTCTTAGCCTCAACAAATAACGGTTGGGTTACTTCAATTATTTCCTTTTTTTGCCCCACTGAATCTTGATAATCAACTATCTCCTGATCTACTTTAAACTTATAAAAAAACACTCCAATAACAATAATCTGCGTAATAATCAAAATATACCTCAAATAAGAGAGGGCAAAATATATTAGCTTATCGGTTAAACTTTCTTTTTTCCTCGATAAAAGGTTAATTTTATATTTCATTTTTTGTTCAAAAATTTAGCCACAAGAGATTTTAACCTGGCGGCTTTATTTTTGTGAATAACCTTTTTTTTATAAGCCTTATCAATTTTTGAATAGGCTTTTTTAACTGAACTAATTAAATTTTCCTTTTTTTTACTGTTTTTGACATCTTTAATAGCTTTTTTATACTCTTTTTCATAAACAGTGTTTCTTTTAGTTCTTTTGACATCTTGTCTTAGTTTCTTTTTAGCTGACTTAATTATTGGCATGAAATAACACCTCCTCTCAAATAGTATTGAGAATTAATAATCCTTGTTAAAAACTTTTTCGCCATAATCTCCACTAAAATTCAGTGATAATTGTATTTTTCCCACCACCTCATGATAAACACAACTTCCAGATGAACAAGTTCCCAGAGTTATTTTTTTTTCAATATCAGATTCTCCTTCTTGGAGAGAAATTCTTGCCATAACTCCTTGTAATCCTTGTTCAGCCGTTTTATATGATAGCTGATACTCAATTGCGGTTGTCCCTTTTGGAATATTGTTAATAGTCAAAATTACTTCTTTACCTGAAGTTGTTTTCTCTAATGATGCTTTAACTGAAGCATCGACGGTTGGAATTAAAACCTCAGTTGGAAAATTATCTTCACTTACTTTTTCTGTATTTCCGTTACTCTTACTAAAAATAATAAAGGCAACCAAAACTATCCCCAGAATCACTAAACCAACAATGATGATTTTGTTTTTATTTTTCATAAAAAAAACAACTTATAAATGATCGGTTAAGTATTTTTCTAACTGATCAACTTTTAATCTAATCTGTGTCATTGAATCACGATCGCGAACCGTAAGAGTATCATCTTCTAATGTCTGAAAATCAACCGTAACGCAAAAAGGGGTACCAATTTCATCTTGAGAAAAATAACGTTTTCCGATGTTTCCTCGATCATCCCAGTTGACTTGAAGTCTATTTTTTAATTCCTTATAAATATTCCAAGCTTTTTCTTTTAATTTTGGTTTATTAGCTAATAAAGGGAATATGGCTGCTTTATACGGAGCAATTTTAGGGTTTAGCTTTAGGACTACCCTACCCTCAATTTCTTTATAAGCGTCTATTAAGAAGAAGAGTGTTGCTCGATCGACTCCGCCTGAGGTTTCAATTACCCAAGGAGTATATTCTTCATTCGTGTCTTTATCTTTATAGGTTAATTTATGTTTGGATAGGTCATAATCGCCCCGATGATGAATCCCCTCAAACTCAGACCAACCAAAAGGAGCGTCGTATTCTATGTCGGTAGCAAATCTAGCATAGTGGGCTCTTTTTTCGGGTTCGTGGTCGTGAAATCTTAACTTATTCTTATTTATACCCAATGACTGATACCAAGACAATCTTTGACTTTTCCAGTATTCAAAATTTTCAAGGCCGCTTTTTTCATCGGGCTTAATAAAGTATTCTAATTCCATTTGTTCAAATTCGCGACTACGGAAAGTAAAGTTCCCCGGAGTAATCTCATCTCTGAAGGCTTTACCAATTTGGGCAATTCCAAAAGGAATCTTAACCCGTGACGAATCGACAATATTTTTAAAATTAACAAAAACCCCTTGGGTAATTTCACCCCTAAGATAAGATTTCTGTTTTGGCTCAACTGTTCCTAGGAGCACTTCAACCATCAGATTAAAAGTTTTTACTTCAGTCCAACTGTTTTTTCCTTGGTGTTCTTGATTGTGATCAGAAAGCATCTTTTTATCATCAGCCTTAATCCTTTTATGACAGACTTTACACTCGATTAACGGATCGGTAAAGGCTTTAAGATGGCCAGACCTATCCCAGACGGTCGGATTCATGACAATAGCCGCATCAATACCAACAACATCTTCTCTGGAATAAACCAGACTCTTCCACCATTCTCTTTTTATGTTGTTTTTAAGCTCTGTTCCCAATGGACCATAGTCCCAAAAACCAGCAAAACCACCATAGATTTCACTCCCAGGATATATAAAACCTCTTCTTTTGCATAAAGAAACAATTTTATCCATAAAACTTATTTTTTAATAAAAATATTACAGATTTTAACCTGTGCTTTCATTATATAACAAAGTTAGGCAGTTTTTCACGAATTAACTCTTCTAAAAAGAGCTTCTGTTCATCAAAAGCCATGTTTCTTTTGGAGTAACCGAATATTGATAAGAACTTATTAATATAGGTTGTCATATTAACCTGAGTAATGTTATTTTTTGATATATCAATTAATACTTTCTTAGTCAAATTGTAGGCGGTAATTTCTTTTTGTTCTTCAGGTAATAGTCGATCAAGAATAAAAAATAAATTATACAGAAAGCCAATTTTTCTCTCATCTTTTTTTATATTAGAAAAGGCGCTAATAAGGTCTGTTTGTTGAAGATATAGATAATCACCTTTTTTATTAATAACCACTTTAATTAAGTTTCCGGTCTGAATATGGGGAAGACGACGACTGGTAATTTTTTTTACTCCTTTAGCTAAAATTCTTGTTTTGCCTAATTCTTTAGTAAATAGAGTTAAAATTAAGTCTTTTTCCAATAAAGAACGTTTCATCAAAACAATCGCCTCTGTTTTTATGGTTTTCCGCATAGATAAAGAAGTTCTTTGAGAATCAGATAATAATCATTAAGGCTTTTCATATCAACCCACTCATTGTCAGTGTGAAGACCATATCCAATCGGCCCAAACTCAACACCAGAACAGCCGACTTCGTCATAATGTCTTAAGTCAGAAGCACCATTTTTTCTGATTACTTTTGGAACCTTTTTGATTATTTTTTTAGAAACTTCCTGAATTAACTTAATATATGGATTGTTTTTTTCTGTAAAATGGACTGGTTCATTCTCACTGATAGTAATTTTTGACTCGGGCGGTGCAAATTTTCTTAATTTAGTAAGAATATTTTTAGCGTCGCTCGGAACATAACGTATATCACAAAAAATACTACAATCATCGGCCACTTTATTAAATGTTTTATTGGTACTTTCAATTCGCGCCACATTTATAGTTGTTTCCCAAACCGCTTTTTTTGGAACCGGATACTGTGTTCTAATTTTGTTAAGAATTTTGTTAGCTTTTATTATCGCATTATCTCCTTGCCATGGATAAGCACCATGAGCAGTTTTTCCAAAAACAGTATACTTTATCCAGATAATTCCTTTTGCTTCATTACCTATATCGAAGTTTGTCTGCTCCCCAACCAAAACAAAATCACTTCTCACTCCCTGTTCTACCTGATATTTGGTTCCGTTGAACCCACCTATTTCTTCATCAGTAACAATTTGAAGTCCTATCGGAACCGTTAGCTTTTTAGCCATCTCCTTAAAAGCTAATATTTCAGCAACCGCAGCTCCCTTCATGTCAAAAGCACCCCGACCATATAGTCGATTATTCTTCTCTTTTGGTATATATTGACCATCTTTGGCCGAAACAACATCTAAATGGGCGTTAAAAAGCATTTTAAACTTTCTTGGCCGCGTCTTAGTATTGTAAGCTAAAAAACTGGGAATACCATCTTTTATAAATTCTTCTAGGTGATATTCTTTTACCTCATTCTTTGCCAAAGCAATTGCCTCCGTTAGTCCCTTTGAATTATCGTTTGTTGACCGAACAGATATTAGTTTTTTTGTCAGAGATAATATTTTGTTAAACATATCGATTATTTTACTCTATTTTTCCTGACTTAACACAATTTGAGATAGATAATCTCTACGATAAGAGGTATAGGAAAAAAAGAGTTAATATAACTATCCCTAAATGGTTCATATAAGAAAAGACCCCGCCTTTAGCGGGGTAAATTTTTTTAATTGGCTTTATTTAATCATAATTTCCCCGCCACACATGACGTGGTCTTTTGGAAAATAATGAATGATAAAACCTGCTTCTCCATGATTATTTCATTAAAGTTAGATGACAATATTTGTCAAGATGTTATTTGTTTTTCAGTTCTTTATCAACGGTGAACAAACCATCATAAAGGACTCTTCCATTAAAATCTACTTTAATCTTTTGGTCATCAATCCCTGGCTGTTTTTGGATTAATAATTTATAATCCTTGTTGACGAGTGAAGATGGCAATTCATATTTAATGTTAACCGTTGCCTTACCTAAAGGATTGACAGTTAGAAAGCCTTCAAAAACGGTTTTCCCCAAATCATTATAAGTTTGTACCGGTTTTATCGATCCTTCAAAACTAATTAACTTTGACCCTTGAGGCACATAAATTCTAACCCAGTTTCTTAGCGTTGCGTTCAGACATAATCCTCCCCTTTCTAGATTACAGTCAGAGTGAGGATATGGATTCCGATAATCAATGATTACTTCACGAGTAATTTTATTAGATGATAATTTTGCCTTAGAAGTAATTGTTTCGGAAACAAATAAATTGGCTTTAGCACCGGCAAAGTTAACATTGTTGACGTGTAAATAATCTCCGTCATATTTTTTAATTGAGCCGGCAAAATTAAGCTTTTCTGCCGCTGTTTGTAGATTTTTGTCGGTAAAATACAATAAAATATGTTTTTCTTGAAGATTTTTAAACATCTGTTGAGCCAAAGTGCCCCAATATTTTGACGGTGAAAAACCAAGAGCTTTATATAAAAGCTCATACATCAATTCTCCTAAAATTCCCTTACGATTAGTTCTTTCATAGGGAACCGGTCGATCAACCATGTCAAAAAGTTGATATAAAACCTGAGGACAGTCGCATCGACTATCAATTTTTGAAGAGAAAATAACTCCGCCAGCTTTTGTGTCACCAAAAATAGTTAACATATCAACCAATACCTTTGAATCAAGCATAATAATCCCATCATAGTCAACTTTAACGTCGCTTAATTTATACAAACTATTAAAAAGCTTAATTGAACTCGGTAGATCTGGAGACAAATTACTATCGCGAATGTAAAATTTATAGACTTCCTTATGATAGGTTAAAATCTCTTTAGGAGCTGTGGGATGGGAAGAAATACTGTTGTCTAGGGAATAGATATCATCTGATTTTTGAATCTTTAGTTTTCCATCCTTGACCTTAAAGATAGCATAGGCGGTTAAAAATCCACCAGTAGCCCGTCTTTCTTTATCGTTTTGAAAAAGTAGTAAGTAGGTTTGTTCTTTTTTTGTGCCAAAAATTTCTGGCAGTCTTTTAACCAGAGGTTTAGCGTCAACAAATAATGAGGCCAAACCAACAAACTGTTCTTTAATATTTACTAGCCTCGAACGAACAACCGTTTTGCCTAATTTCTCTGGATAACGATTTGGATTGATCTTGGCGATTCTTACTTCTGCTTGATTAATATCTTCTGAAATAACATCAATGTTGGATAAAACTTTATCCAGGGTTAATATGGCTGTTTGCAACCTGTCTTCGGACGATCTTTCAACAAACGAAGTTTGACCTTTTTTAAACCCAATCAAATCTGCGTAGGGATTAATGGTCTTGACTATCTCTTGTCCTGCCTTAACTAGATAACTACCCGCTTCAACTCCATTCTTAAGATCGGCAAAATAAGGAATAAAGGATAACCAGTAGACTGATTTTGCTTCCTTTTCCAACAAAGAATACTTCCCAGAAAAAGATTCTAGTTTGGTATTTAAAAGATCAATATCGTTTTTAGAGAAAGTTTCTTTAAGTTGTTTGGCTTCAGCTATAACTCCGTTGGTCGCTGTCTTTATCTTTATAAACGGCCTAACAATAAAAAAATATCCTAAGATTACTAATAATAAAATAGCGATAATAATAGTTTTTTGTTTTTTTTTCATAATTTAAACAGCTCCACTACCGGTAAGCATAACGATAGGAGTCTTAATGATAATTTTTAAATCTACTAATAATGATACATTATCAACATAAGAAGCATCAATGGCAATTCTTTTATCAAAATTAATCTCTGATCTTCCGGTTACTTGCCAAAGACCGGTAATTCCAGGTTTAACAGAAAGAACCTTAGAAACCAATTTTTGAGTATGAGGAAATTTTTTTTGCTGTTCCTTGAGCTCGTCTGGATAATAAGCTCGTGGCCCAACCAAACTCATTTCTCCCTTAAGAACATTAAAAAACTGAGGTGTCTCATCAATTGAATGCTTGCGGATGAAACGACCAACTTTGGTTACTCGCGGGTCGTTTCTTAGCTTATAGCTTCCCTGCTGATATTCCCTAAATAGTTTTTTGAAACGCGGATCGTTACGTAAAAGATAATGAGCGTTAACAATCATCGAGCGAAATTTATACATTTTAAAACGACCGCCATTTTCGCCGACTCTTTCGGGAACATCAGCTAAAATCGGGCCTTTTGAATCAGCTCTTATAATAATGGAGGTAACTAGATAAACCGGTGAAAAAACAATAAGCAGAAGTATCGAACCGATAATATCGATTAATCTTTTTGTGTATTTGCGATAACCCTTACCTTTAAACAAATAAAGTAAATTAACGGTCATTTCTATATTGTATCAAAATTAACTTATGTTTTTACATTAGGTTCTCATGCTCTGTTCCTTCAAAATTCTTAACCAAGCGTTGAAGTTTGGAAATGGAGTTTTTTTTAGTAATCAAAATTACATCATTGGTATTAACAATAATGTTTTCATCCAAATCAATGGCCACAATTAATTTTTTGTCTTCATAATTATAGATTAGAGAATCACGCACATGCTCCATGTGGACTTTTCCACGAATTATATTCTCATACTGATGAGTTTCAAGAGCTTCTTTCAGGGCCTCCCAAGCACCAATATCACTCCAACCAATGTCTTCCATTACTACCAAAGCATCTTTCTTGTCTAAATTTTCAAGAACGGCGTTATCAAAGTTTATTCCTTCGACTTGACCATAATTGTCTTTAAGAACTGTCTCATAATTTTTCTTTCCGTAGGAAGAAAGAATCTTTTCGGTATTGCTAAAAATATTTGGGGCAAACCTTTTGAAAGCTTCATAAATAAAGACGGGAGTAGTCACGAAATAACCTAAGTTCCAGGCATATTGACCAGAGCGATAAAATTCTTGGGCAGTTTTTTCGTCTGGCTTATATTTAAAACCTTCAAACTGATGAAAGTGAATCCCTTTCACAGTCTTAACTTTTTTTCCTAGATGAATATAACCAAGATTGACGCTAGGGTATCTTGGTTTATGGGCGACAAAAATAATTTTATTAGGGTCTTTTTCAATAAACTCACCACAAATCTGCAATATTTTTCTAAATAGGGCAACTTTTTTTACTAAATGATCACTCCATAAAATAGCAATTGGCTGTTTGGGGTATGTTTTATGGAAAATTCCCATTGCTAAAGCCATCGCCGGAGCGACATCTTTTTTTTCCGGTTCAAAAATAAAGTTTTTTGCAGGAATTTGTTTTAACTGCTGCTTAATTATGTCTTTATAGGCAATATTGGTTGAGATGTAAATATCTTCTTCTCTAAAGTTGGGAATCAATCTGTCAATCGCTAACTGCAATGTTGATTTGTCGCCAACTAATTTTTCAAATTGTTTGGGAGATTTTTTCCTTGATAGTGGCCATAGTCTCGTTCCTGTACCACCGGCAAAAATAATTGCTTTCATTTAAGTAATCAATTTTTAACTAAGTCTAATAATTTATTTTCAAAATTAACTCGGTTAAATTTTTGTCCTTGTTTTGGTCCATTAACCTTAGTGCTTTGCTTCAAATTGTAAGATAACTTATTAAATCTTTCAAGCGCTGCCGCAAGAGATTCTTGATTTTGATCGTTAAAAAAAAGACCGGTGGTATTTTCAAGAACGGTTTCTTCAGCCCCACCTTTTCGATAAGCAATTACAGGACAACCAAAAAATTGTGATTCGAGTGACACATAGCCAAAATCCTCTTCCTGAGGCATAATCAATGTTTCTGCCGATGCATAAAGTTGAGCCAACTCACTATCACTTACGTAGGAAATAAAGGTAATATTTTTTTTTGCATCATGTTTTAGTTTTTTTTCTTCACTCCCTTGACCAACAATAACTAGATTTAAGTTTGATTTTTGATTAAAGATCTTAATAACCAAATCAACCTTTTTATAAGGCTCTAATCTAGAAACAACAAGAAAGAACTTTTTACTTTGAGTCCTTTTTAATTTTTTATTTATATTTTTGATTTTTGATATTTGATGTTTGATACTACTCCAATAGTCTATATCAAACGGTGGATAAATTATTTGCGAATCTCTTTGATAATATTTATTCGTTCTTTTGGCAACCGCGCTAGAGATTGAAATTAGAACATCTGGTCTTTTTGAAACTATCAAATCCCACTTTTTTAATGAATTCAAGTAAGGAGTCACAAAAAAATTCAATATTTTATTTTTAAAATAAAGATCTTTTTGAAACCAAAAATAACGAGTTGGCGTTAATAGATAACAAATATGGCGTGTGTTTGGCTTGGTAATGATAGACTTGGCAAACGAGGAGGAAACTGAAATCACTAATTGATAGTTGGAAAAGTCAAACGTTTCAAAAGCATAAGGATAGAAAGGTAAGGAAAAGATTCTTCTTTTTTTAATGAAGTTGGGTAGTTTTTGAATAAAAGAGGTTTTTGCCTGAAGGTTTTTTGCCCAAGGAGCCTTTTCTAAATTCTGATAAGAGGTGTAAAAATCTGCACTAGGAAACAAATGTTTAAATTCAAGAAGGACTCTTTCTACTCCACCCCACTTATCAAGCCAATCATAAACGATAGCAATTTTCAAATGGTTAGACATAACTTCTGTATAAAGCTAAAATTTCTTGAGCCATCTTCTTAAAAGAGAACCTGTCCATTGTTATTTTATAAGAATGCTTGTCCTTTGCCTGTATAAACTGGTCAATCTGAGTCTTAATTTCATTTTCATTATTAGGATCAAAAGACAAATAGCGGTTGCCAAGGAGTTCTTTAAAAACCTGTATATTTGAGGCAATAATGGGTAGTTGATAATAAACCGCCTCAACAATCGGTAAACCAAAACCTTCAGATAACGTTGGGTGAATTAAAGCTTTGGCATTTTTATAAAAGAAAACCAAATCTTCTTTTTTGGGATTAAAATAGAATCTAATTCGTTTTTGCATATTAAGACTATTAATTAAAGTTTTTAACCGTATAGAAAAATAGTCGTTCGGTCCAACCAAAATCAACTGATACTTATTTTTTGTTCTACTAAAAGCCTTGATTAATCTTTCAACGTTTTTATGGGGATAAAAATTACCAACATAAATAAAAAAATCTTCAACAAAAAGTTTTTTTAGATCTTGATTTTCTTTGGCTAAGGTTAGTTCTTTGTTTATACCCTCATAAACAGGAAAGATCTTATCTTTGAACCGAATACCATAATGCTTAATTATTTGTTCTTTAACGGCATTGGTCGGGGTAATAATCGCAGCTGAGTTTTTTATTTGCGAATTAATGACTAAACGATAAAAAAAATATTTTAATTCATAAACAAGGCTCGATTTGGTTGACGATTTACCGGTTTTAAAAAAAAGCGGGGTCAAATCATGAAGCGTGGTGATAAATTTTCTTCGGTAAAAAACCGGGTAACTAAAGTAGGTAAAGTGCATTAGATCAAGTTTATCGCGGTTAATAATTTTCAGAAACCCAATCTGTTCGTCAAAAGTATGCCAATGGTAGTCAGCCTTTTTTTTTATAAAATGATTATTTTTAAAGTTAAACTTAGCAAAGTCATTGCTCGTTAGATAAACATAAAATTCAAGGTCTTTTAAATCTTCTTGCTGTAAATAATTTAGGAGGTTTCTGATGTAAACACCAACTCCTGTTTGCGAGTAAAGTCGAGCGTCAATGCCAATTTTTTTCATTTTGTAAGTTTTCTTTTAATGTCGATAAAAGAATATACTAACCAATTGACTAAAAAGAGATTCTTTTTTTCATAATGCTTTCGATAAAATATTTTCATTGATTCATAAAAATGATTTTGCGTTCTGATTCTAACTTTCTGATCGTTATTTTTTAGCCCACTAATATACTTTAAATGAAGCACTTCATATAAAGGATAATAGATTATTATATATCCTAGTTCTTTAATTCTGAAAGAAAGGTCCAGATCTTCACCATACATAAAAAACTCCTTGTCAAAACCGCCTATTTTTTCAAGAATTTTTTTTCTTGTTAGAAAAAAAGCGCCTGTTGGTGAGTCAATTTCATGAATGGTCCTTAAATTCTTATGCGTCAGATGATAACCACCAAATAACCTGTTCAAAAATGGTAATTTTCCAAATATTTTTTCTAGCTTGGCATAATAACAGAAAGATCGCCAAACCGTGGGAAAACCACGATGTGAGGCTGGATCAATCTCATGGTCGGGTAAAACTACCTTAATGGTCATTACCCCAATTTCAGGCCGGTCATCCATTAGGGCAAAAAGGTCACCAAAATCCACCTCGCCCATCAGGGCGTCAGAGTTCAGATAAAGAATGTACTCTCCTTCACTGTTGGCAACACCAAGATTATTGGCTTTACCATAACCAAGATTTTTTTCACTTAAAACGACTTTTAAATTCGGCCATTGTCGAGCTTTGTCTTTTAATAGTTGTTGACTCCCGTCTGTCGAATCATTATCAACAACGACCACTTCATAGTCAAGAGGGTATTTCTGGAAGTTTTTTTTTATCCGTTGAAAACATTTGGCAGTTACCTCACGAGTATTGTAAGAAACGATAACAATTGAAAGTTTTTTCATTAAAAACAAAAACAATTAACGTTTTGGTGATTGTTTTTGCCGTCTTGATTTACCGCCTGTCCCCACATGTCTTCTTTCTCTAGTTCTGGGATCACGAGTTAATAAACCTGCTTTCTTGAGAGTAATTCTATATTGATCCTTATCGGCTTTTTCAATCGCCCTAGACAACCCATGAATAATTGCTTCAATCTGACCGTTTTTACCTCCACCAATGGCAATAATTGAAATTGCAAATCTATCTTCGTTATTGGTTAGTTTTAATGGGATCGAAAATCTGGCCCGATCCGCCAGAGATGGAAAATAAATAGCCAGTGGCTTTTTATTGACAAATATTTCCCCTTGTTTAATGGTTAAGGCTTCTTTTCCAATTAAAATATGTTTTAAAACTACCTTTTTTTCTTTATTGGTAACTAAATATAAACGAACCCTGGCGACAGCTTCTTTGCGTCGACCAATCGCTTCATAAAACTGAATATTTTTAGTTTTTCTTACCATAATTAAGTTAATTTTTGACTTTTAAATTTACTTTCATACGGATGTTTGTCGTCGGCATAAATAAACAATCTGGTTAATCGTTTATCTCTTAGTTTGTTTTTTGGCAGCATACCGCTAACCGCTCTTTTAATTATTTCCGTAGGATTTTTTTCTAGCAGATTAGCAAAGGTAATGTTTTTTTGACCACCCGGGTAACCTGAATAACTTGAGTATATTTTAGTTTCGGCTTTCCTACCAGTAACCTGAACTCTTTTGGCATTAATAACAACTACATAATCTCCATTATCAAGATATGGGGCATAATTAGTCTTGTGTTTTCCTTGAAGAAACTTAACAATCTCTGGGGCTGATCTACCCAAAACTTTTTTTGAGGCGTCAATAAGATGCCAGTCGCGTTTAATATCTTTATCCTTAGTTGGATTGGTTGATTTTGTAATATTTACCATAGTTATTTCTCCTGTTTAACTTTTTTTTCTTTAACTTCTGTTTTAGTCGCTTCTTTTTTGACAACCTTTTTTTTAGACTTAGCGGTTTCCAAAACTACTGGATATACCCATTCCAATCTTACTGTCTGGACACCATCTGATTCTCTAGCCCCAAGCCTAATTAATCTAGTAAAACCGCCTGTTTTTCCTTTTAAAACCGGCCCGATCGTCTTAAAAAGCATATCAACCAATTTACGGTTGGCTAATTTTTTCATTAAGAAATTTTTATTGGCTTCGGTTTTCTCTGAAGTTTTGACTAAGATTTTATCCAAATAAGATTTCAGAATCTTACCTTTAGCAATAGTTGTTGTCATCTTGCCTCTGGTCAAAAAATTGAGAACCAGTTTACGCAACATCATTTGCTTGGCGTCAACTCCCAACTTAAATTTTATTTTTTTTACTCCGTGTCTCATTTTATCAATAAAAATGATTTAACTTAAACTTAACTCCATTTTTTTTAACTCTTCTTCAATTAGCTCGATTGATTTTTTGCCAACCCCCTTCATTCCGGCTAATTTATCTCGACCGACTTTTATTAAATCGGCTACCGTTTCAATATTCTCTCTTAAAAGGGCATTAATTACTCTTGAGGGAAGATTTAGTTCATCAATAATGATTTCTGAAAGCTTTTTATCGATTGAGGCCTGTTTTTCATTGGCCTTTTCCTCGTCAATCTTTGGCTTGGCTACATCTTGACCTGACATCAAATGCCCAAAGTGTTCTGAGAGCATAGTCGTCGCCTGGCGAATGGCTTCAGATGGTTTAAGACTACCATCGGTTGAAACTTCAAGGACCAATCTATCAAGGTTTGATTTTCTTCCCACCCGAGCCTCTTCCACTTTAAAAGTAACTTTTTTCACCGGAGAAAAAAAAGCATCAACCGGAACAAATCCAAACTCTCTTTTCTCTTGTTCCTCAGCTGGCAAATAACCAAAGCCCACTTCAACAAAAGCTTCAATTTCTAACTTCCCTTTTTGATCTGTGATCTCTCCTATATACAGATCCTTATTGACAATTTCAACTTCACCTTCAACATCTTTACCATAAACTTTTCCTTTTCCTTTTGTTTCAAGTTTGATTTTAAATGGACCTTCACCTTCATACTTAAATCTTAATAGCTTTAGATTAGAAACAATTTCCAAGATTGATTCTTTAACCCCTTTAATACCAGTGAACAAATGAGGGGCTCCCTCGATTTTGACCTGAGTAATAGCTGCCCCGGTTAAAGATGATAATAGGGTTCTTCTTAAAGCATGACCAAGGCTCTGACCAAAACTAAGCGGTAAGGGTTCAATAACAAACTTACCATAAGTAGCACTATCTTCAATTCTTTGTGTATAAAAATTAGGGACAATCATAATATTTAAAAATTTATAAATTATTAACGGGAATAAAATTCAATTACTAATCTTAAATTAACTTGTTTAGCAATGTCTTCTGAGGTCGGTTCGGCCACCAGTTTACCTACTGTAGCTTGTCTTTCTAACCATTTTGGCAAGATTATGTCTTTATTATTCAGTTGTTTCTCAATGTAGGGTATTTTTATTGATTTTTCTTTAGCAAAAGTGATTATATTACCCGTTTTTGTCTGATAAGAAGGAATATTAACTAATTTATCATCAATTTTAATATGTCTATGAGTAACCAGCTGACGAGCCGCAGCTCTAGTAGGAGCAAATCCTAGACGAAAAACAACATTGTCCAGTCTTTTTTCCAAAAACTTGGTCAAATACTCAGCCGTATTACCTGGTTTTTTAATGGCAATATTAAAATATTTTTTTAGCTGGTTTTCCGTAACTCCAAAGATAAAACGCAGTTTTTGTTTTTCTTTCAACTGAAATCCATGCTCAGAAATTTTTTTTCTGGTTCTAATCCCATGCTGTCCAGGGGGAACATTAAGTTTACGTAAAAGTCTCGCGTGGGCTTTTGTACCGACGGTTTTTAAACCTAGGTCAACTCCCTGGCGACGGGCAATTCTGTTTCTTGGGCCAATATGTCTCATATAAAAATAAAAATTATACTCGCCTCACTTTTGGTGGTCTAACCCCATTATGAGGAATAGGTGTAACATCAATAATTCGATCAATTTCCACGCTTGATTCTTTAATTGTTCTTAAAGAAGCCTCTCTCCCTGGACCAATCCCTTTAACAAAAATGTCGGCTTGAATTAACCCATGATCAGTAACGGCTTTTCTTATGGCTGCTTCCGTGGTAATTGAGGCGGCGTGTGGAGTTGATTTTCTAGTACCAGAAAAACCATGCATCCCGGTTGAACCAACAACAACAACCTCTCCTTTTTCACTAGTAATTGTAATTAAAGTATTGTTAAAAGTGGCGGTAATATAAATCCTTCCTCTTTCAACAATCCTTCTTTGTTTCTTTTTTATCATAGTTTAATAATTATTTTTTAGCTGTTGGTGTGGCGGCTTTGGCGGCGGTTACTTCCTGACCAACTTTGTTTTGTTCAATCTTGGCCCAGGCTTCTTTCTTTAAAGCGCCAACTGTCTTTCTCTTGCCTCTTTTAGTTCTGGCATTTGATCTCGTTCGCTGTCCTCTAACCGGCAAACTTTTAATATGTCTAATTCCCCTATAGCTGCCAATATCCTTTAAACGCTTAATGTTTTCGCTAATTTCTTCTCTAAGGTCTCCCTCTACTTTATACACTTTATCTAAAACTGCCGTGATCTTTTTCCATTCTTCTTCAGTAATATCTTTAACCTTTTTGTTCTTCTCAATCTTTACTTGGGATAAAACTTTCCCGGCTGTATGCCAACCAACTCCATAAAATAAAGTCAGGGCATACTCAATTCTTTTGTCGTCCGGTAAAATTATTCCTAATATTCTTGCCATAAAATTATCCTTGTTTCTGTTTGTGTTTTGGATTAGAACAGGTAATATATAATCGCCCTTTCCGCTTAACCAACTGACACTTTGGGCATATTTTTTTTATTGATGATCTTGTATGCATATTTATTTTCTATAAACAATTCTGCCTCGATTTAGATCATAAGGTGTTAACTCAATCCTAACCTTATCTCCAGGCAAAATTTTAATATAATTTTTTCTCATTTTTCCTGATAAATAACACAAAATAACTCTTTCCGAGTCGTCCAACTTAACTCGAAACAGAGTGTTGGGAAGGTTCTCGGTAACCGCTCCCTCGACCACAATGACATTGTCTTTCATAAAAGGTATATTTTACCACAATTTCAGGTTAAAATTAAAGCTTTTTTATCTGTGACGGCAATCGTGTGCTCAAAACAGGCAGACAGACTTCTATCAGCCGTAATAATTGACCATTCGTCAGATTTTTCAAACTTCATTTTCTCCGTACCTTGTGAATAAATGATCTCTATTGCCAATGTCATTCCTGGCTTAATCAGATCAGTTTTTTGTATTGGCCGATCGACAAAACCAAAGATATAGGGATCTTCGTGCAGATCTCGACCGATTCCATGACCCGTTAAATCTTTGATTACAAAGTATCCGGCTTTGTTAATTTCCTGTTCAATCGCCTGAGAGATATTCCCGATTCGCTTACCTACTTTAACCGTCTCAATCGCTTTAACCAAAGTTTGTTTCCCAACCTCAAGAAAAAGATTTGTTTTGGGATGACTTTGTCCAATAACAAAAGTGTCGGAAAAGTCAGTATGAAAACCTTTATAAAACATCCCTATATCAATTGTTAAAACATCCCCATTTTTTAAAGTTCTTTTTGACGGTGGCGTATGAACAATTTGTTCGTTGATTGGCAAACAGGTCGTCCAATAATAATTTTCAACTCTTTTAAAAGATGATTGACCCCCAGCCTCAATAATTAATTTTTCAGCCATCTTGTCTATTTGTTCCGTGCTCATGCCTACTTTGACAATTTGCTTTAGTTGTTTGTATACCTGTTTTAATCTTGTTCCTCCTTCTATCATCAGGGCGACTTCTTCGGGTCGTTTGAGTTTAATCATTTTTCAGGAAAAATAAACAGTTCGATAAACTTCTTCTAACTTATCACGAAACTCATCGATAGAAAAATTGTTTTTAACCAAATAATCAGCAAAGGCAAAAGTCGGCCCCATATTAGTCCCGGTAATTTCGTTCATATCTCTTTCTTCTCCGTAGAGCTCATTTCTCGACCTTCTAATAGAAACACGCTTGTATCTAAGATGCTTATCAGCAAATATTGCTAAAAGGTAAATTCTGACTTTTGGAAGTTCCTTTTTTAAATAA
>CAZPKD010000003.1:0-14038 GCA_964587115.1 uncultured Gammaproteobacteria bacterium
TTATAGTTGTCCCTTATTCTTATTTTTTTTACAACAAGATTGTCTGGAAGAAAAAATAATTTTATTCTGATTGTTTTTCACTGTAGGCTGAAGACACCCAACCTTCTTTATTAGTATCGTACTTAATTTTATACCAGTCGGTTTGTTCCTCAATTAACTCAAATTTTTCCCCCGGATTAACTCTGGCAGATTCTGAAGCGTTTACCGATGCTTCCTCTCTAACCCTTAACCAACCTGTCGGTGTCTCTTTAATAATGATGTAGGTTTTTTTTAACTGCCCGCTATTGCTGGCCGGTTTTGTTTCATCACTCTTTGCGGGTTGTGATTGTGACTGATCAATTGCCAGTTTAATGTAGCCATTAACCCGGTAGCCTGGATCGATATTAACCTTTTGTGTTCGCCTAAAAAAACCTGGCATAAAGATTGACAACTCATGTTCGCCCCTAAGAACATCACTTAAGATTAAAGGAGCGACTCCTTTTTCGTCGTTATCAAGATAAACAATGGCTCCTTGTGGCTCGGTTTCAACATAGGCTTCACCAAAATTAGCGTTTGAGGGTGATTTCTCCATCTTGGTGGTCGTAAAAATTTCTCCGGCCGAAGCAATGTCCGAACTACCCAACTCCCGATTAATGTATGTTAAGGAATTTTTGTAAATTTTAACCTTTCCCTGCCAAGAAGCAGCCTCTGTCGCTGTCCCTTCAGGAATTATTTTAATAATAAACTCTCCAACCTTATACTTATCATGAAAAGGTGTTTTTCCAATGGCAACATTATCAATAAAAACACTGGCCGCTGGTGTAGAAACGACCTTTAATTCACCAGCTGCGTTCTTTTGATCAATAATAAAAAAACGAAAGCTGACAAAGCCTATAAAAAGAAACAAAAGAATAGTAAAAATAGTTAATTTAGTTTTCATAAGATGATCAAAATTATCTTAATTTTAGCAAAAATTAAAATTGTTATGCAACCAAGCGTTTTTTTTTTGTAAGATATAAACCAATGATAAAAGACGATATTCTAAAAAATTACAGAACGGGACTTAAAAAAATTGGAATCAAAAATGCCGATGATAATTTAGAAACTCCAAGTAATCCAAACTTTGGTGACTACGCAGGAACCGCCCCTCTAAAATACGCAAAACTTCTAAAAATCAATCCTTATAGTTTGGCGATTAAATTAAAAGATAGTATCCCGATGACTGACCAAGTAAAAATCGAAGTTATCAAACCAGGATTCATCAACTTTATAATATCTCCATTCTACCTGATTAACCAGGCGAAAATGATAGCGGAAAATAAAATTAAACTTTTGCCATATTATTTAGGGGGAAATAAAAAAATTATTGTTGAATTTGCCCATCCTAATACTCATAAGCTTTTTCATATTGGCCATCTACGGAACATATCAACAGGAGAAGCTATTGTCAGACTATTTGAAACCTCTGGAAATAAGGTTATAAGAGCTAATTACCAAGGTGATGTTGGACTTCATATCGCCAAATGTCTGTGGAGTCTCAATAAAGAAATCCAAAAAAGAGGCGGTTGGTTTTTTTCTAAGATGACTTTAGATAAAAAAATGTCTTTAATAGGCCATCACTATACTGAAGGGACTCGTGCTTATGAAGAAGATGAAAAAGCTAAAAAAGAAATTATTATTATGAATAAGATGATTTATGAACAGAGTCCGGAAATTATTGATCTGCTGAAAGAAACAAAGAAATGGAGTTTGGATTATTTTGATCAGGTTTACAAACGGGTGAACAGTCACTTTGACAGACTTTTCTTCGAAAGTGAATTTTCTAAACGCGGACTAGAGATTGTTGACAATGCTTTGAAGCAGGGTATTCTTGAAAAAAGCCAAGGAGCGGTTGTTTTTAATGGTAAAAGATATGATTTGGACACACGAGTTTTTGTTAATTCAATTGGTCTCCCTACTTATGAAGGAAAAGAACTAGCTCTGGCAGAAAAAGAGTTCTCTGAATTTGGTGAAATTGACAAATGTATCCACGTAGTCACCCCAGAACAAACTAGTTTCTTTAAGATTACTTTTAAAGTCGAAGAATTACTTAATGAAAAAAAATTCAAGAACAAACAATATCATCTTATTTATGAATGGGTAAAATTAAAAACTGGCAAGATGTCATCTCGTGAGGGTAATGTTGTTGAGGCTAACTGGCTTATCGATCAAATCAAACAAAAGATCTTAAAGCAGTATAAGTGCGATGATAAAACTGCCGAGATTTTAGCTTTAGCCGCAGTTAAGTATTCGTTCTTAAAAAATAGCACTCAAAATATCATATTTTTTGATCTTGAAGAATCTATTTCCATCGAAGGTAACTCTGCCCCTTATTTAATCTACACATTTGTACGTTGTCAATCGGTACTAAAAAAAGTTAAGAATTATAAGATTTCTGATGTGATTGTTGACAATAAAACCAAGATAAATAATGAAGAGTTAAAATTGCTGAGAATTTTTTCTCAATTTAATGAGGTGGTCAATGAAGCAACTGTAAATTTTTCACCCAATTTTATAGCCAACTATTTATATAACTTAGCTTCACGGTTTAATCTTTTTTATCAAAAATGCCCCATCATCAAAACAGAAGAAAAAAATATGCAACTAAGACTGTTAATTACTCAAACAACCGCCCAGATAATTAAAAATGGTTTGTATTTGCTAGGCATTGAGACCGTGGATAAAATGTAATCACTGAATTTAAAATTTAAAATTAAGAATGTCATTCTATATTTGTTCCAATTGCGGTTATGGTTCGGCTTCTTGGATAGGTCGCTGTCCAGACTGTTCTCAGTGGAATACTTTTAAAAGACAATCTGATATTAATGAAAAAGATCTGCCTACAGAAAAGTTTGAAATGACTTCGTTTGCTAAAATAAAGTCTTTTGCTAAAAAAAGATTAGCAACTAGTGTTTTTGAATTTGATCGAGTCATCGGTGGCGGTTTTATTCCCGGAGAAATCATTCTCCTTACCGGCGAACCAGGAGTGGGTAAATCAACCTTATTATTACAGATTCTCCAGTCTTTGAAAACCCTTTATATTTCCGGCGAAGAATCGGCCGAACAAGTTAAAGATAGAATCGGCCGCCTGGGTTTAAAAGAAAAAAATTTATTCTTTACCAATACTCGGGAAGTTGAGGCCATTATCAACGGACTAAAACAGACAGAAAATAAATTTGATATTTTGGTAATCGATTCTATTCAAACGGTTTATTCAAGCAGTATTGAGGGGACTCCTGGAAGCATCAACCAACTTAAGGAATCCGCCAGCCGTTTAATTGATCTGGCAAAAACAAATAATTTACCAATCATTTTTATTGGCCATATTACTAAAGAAGGCGAAATTGCTGGACCAAAAACTCTCGAACATATGGTTGATGCCGTCTTATCTTTTGAAGGAGAAAAAATCTCCCACTTTCGAATTTTGAGAGCCACTAAAAATCGCTTTGGCTCAACTGATGAAATTGGCATTTTTGAAATGACTAGCAAAGGGCTCGCCGAAGTGAAAAACCCATTGGCCTTTCTTGATACCACTAAAGAACGATCCTCAGGAATGACAATTGTTGGTATTGTCGAAGGAAAAAGACCGCTTTTTTTTGAAATTCAAGCCTTAGCCTCACCGACTCTTCTAGCGATTCCTCGAAGGGTTGTTAAGGGGGTTGATTACAACAAAATCTTACTCTTACTCGCGGTCATAAAAAAATATCTAGGACTTTCTTTAGACCAATATGATATTTATATTAATGTTGTCGGTGGCGTCAACATTAAATCTCCGGCGGCAGACATCGGCATTGTCGCCGCAATAGTTTCTTCAATTAAAAACATTCCCATAAAAAATAAAACCGTTTTTACCGGCGAAATTGGTCTCCTGGGGGAAATCAGAAAGGTTGTTTTCGAAGAAAAGATTACCAGTGAAGCTCGTCGTCTCGGATTTCAAAAAATCTATAGTTCAAAAAATATTACCACTATTCGAGATTTAAAGAAAATTATTCTTCCCTAAAAAACTCTTTATTAAGAGTTGTTTTTTTCCCATTGGCCCCGATCACCTCAACGGTAAGAATATTTTTTCCTACTTTAAGGGGGAAGTCGTACGTAAAAATACCTTTTTTGTCTTGATAAATACGGTCATTAAAAATAGTAATTATTGATTCCTTTTCTGCCTCGCCAATTATTCTTATTTTATCTTCTCTTTTAATAATGTTGTTCACTGGTGAAATAATCGTTACCTTCGGCGGTGATAGGTAAATTCTTAGTTGATAACCAAAATAAATAATGAATAAAAAAATAATTACTCCTAAAGCTTCAAAAAAGTATTTTTTGGCTTCAGGGGTAATGTAATTTTTTGCCAGGCGTTTTTTGAACTTTACCTCATCTTTTCTTTCATAGTCACGGTTAAAAAAAGCCTGGGTTTTTTTTGGATCAATGTCTAAATAACGAGCATAGTTCTTAATTATGCCGGAGATGTATATTTTTGAAGAGAAAAAACCCCAATCATTATTTTCTATGGCCCTAAGGTATTTTTCTCTTATACGGATTTCTTTTTCAATTTTAGGAAGAGTTAGACCCTTTTTTTCACGAGTTTTTTTTAAAATCTCTCCGACTGACAACATATTATTGTTTAACTCTTTCCGTATAGGTGCCGGCTTCAGGGTTAACCATGATAGTCTCTCCCTGTTTAACAAAAAGAGGCACCATTATGGTTACACCAGTTTCTAATTTGGCTGGTTTTTTAGCTCCGGAAACCGTGTCGCCTTTAACAGCCTCTTCAGTTTCAACAACTTTTAGACGAACACTCATTGGCGGTCTGATATTAAGGGCTTTTTCATCATAGACATAAACAAAAACTTTATCGCCTTCTTTCATAAAATCTGCTACCGATCCAACTGTTGCCACTGGCACTGTAAACTGATTGTAAGATCTTTCGTCCATTAGATATATGTTTTCGTTGTCCTTATAAAGATACTGCATCTCAATGGACTCAACATCAAGCGTCTCCACGGTTTCGTTTGATTTAAAAGCATAGTCAACGTTCTTTCCGCTCATTAAATTTTTTATTTTTGTCTTCATTAGGGCCGATCCTTTTCCTGGAGAATAAAAATCTGATTTTTGAATCTGCCAAATTCCGCTTTGATAAAAAATAAATTCACCCTTTTTTAAACTACCCGCATTAGTCTTCATAAGCGATATTGATTAATTTTAACTGATTAATTGATTGTAGGTCGGCAAAAATCATGGCCAATCTTTCAAAACCAATAGCAATCCCGGCGCAATCTACAAGTCCATATTTTAATGCCTCGATGAATCCTTTGTCAACCGGATGATAGAGTTTATTTCCTCTTAACCGACGTTTCTGTTCTTCGATAAAACGTTTTTCCTGATCTTGCCAGTCGACTAACTCTGTATAACAATCGCCCAATTCTATTCCTCCGATATAAAACTCAAATCTTTGAGCTGTTTGATCATCTTTATTCAGTTTAGCTAAAGCGGCAAATTCTTTTGGGTAGTCATAAATCAAGGTCGGTAACCCATTGGTTCCCAAATGCGGTTCAACTTCGGTTGCGTATACTTGTGACCAAAGATCCTCATATGTGAACCCTTCAACTTTATATTTTTTTTTCTTCGCTTTTTCTATAAACAACTTATGATCAAGTATTTCTTTTTTGTTTATCTGGGCATATTTGTTAAAGGCTTGACTGATCGAAATTTTTTCCCATCGGTCAAAACTAATTTTCTTTCCCTGAAAAAAAATGTGATCTTTTTTAAATAATTTTTTAGAAATAAACCTAAGCATTTTTAAAAGTTCGTCAGCTATACCCATGTAATCTGTCTTAACTTTGTAAAACTCAAGCATATTAAATTCAAACTCATGAAGACTCGAGCTTTTTTCACAATTGCGAAAAGATTTTCCTAAATAGTAGCAATTACCTATGTTATAAGCTAATAAACGTTTCAAAAAAAGTTCTGGTGAAGGGGTCAAATAAAGTTTTGTGTGATCTTTAAAATAATGAAATTGGGTTTCAAATACTTCCAGGTATGATTCTGGAATTAATGCTGGTGATAAAACTGGTAGTTCAACTTCAAGATATCCCTGTTTTTTTAAAAATTGATTAACTGCGTCTTTAACCTGGAGATAAACCGTGTATTTTTTTAAATTCCCTATGTTGGTTTGTATTTCCATACTGAATTTTATCTGAGTTCTTGGTCAAGTTCTTCAAGGAGTCTTTTTGCTTTTGAAGAAACTCTTTCGGGGATTTTAACTCGATAAATTACATACTGATCGCCAAAACGAGAAGAATTTGGGAAAGGGACTCCTTCTCCTCTTAGACGAACTGTTGTCCCTGATTGTGTTCCTGGTCGGACACGTAATTTTAAAGAGTCTTTTATTGTCGGCACATCAACTATGCCGCCAAGAACGGCCAAAGAAAAAGGGATCTCTTTTTCATAATAGATATCTTGCTTTTCTCTTTTGAACTGCGCGTCTGGCCTAACCGAAATATAGAGATCAAACTCAGAAAATCTAATTGTTGTTCCATTATCAACGCCCGCAGGAATTTTTATTTTCCTCCTATCTCCTTTAATGACTGTGGTCTTTTCCGTTCCTTTAACTGCCTCATCAAAACTTAAGGTTATTTCATAAGTTTGTCTTCTCGTACGCGACCTTGAACCGCTTGGCGAACGAAAACCAAAAAATTGTTCAAAAATATCAAAAGGATCAAAAGAACCATTAAAATCAAATCCCTCAAAAGGAGATCCTTCACCACCAAAATTGGTATAGGTATAAGTAAAGGGACTTTGACCGTAACCACTACCCGGTTGATTAGGATTGGCACGAGAAAATGCTTCTGGGCCATACTGATCGTACATTTGTTTCTTTTTCGGATCAGATAAAACCTCATAGGCTTTATTAATTTCCTTAAATCTTTCTGTTGCTTCAGACGACTTATTACGATCCGGATGCCATTTCAAGGCCTGCTTTCTATAAGCTGATTTTATTTCCTTATCAGTAGCTTTTTTATTTATTCCCAAAACCTCATAAAAATCTTTCATGTTTATAAATTATACAAGAGAAACCCCGCCAACATGCGGGGTCCTCTGACAAGAGTAATGTCTTAAATGTTAATTAACAACTTCGCCCTCTTCAACTTTATCTTTTTTCTTTTTTTCTTCTTTTGGGGCTTGTTCTTTTTGCTGATTAGGTTGACTTTGCTGCTGATACATATTTTGACCAATTTTTTGCAGACTATCAGAAAGATCTTTTGTATTTTCTTCAATCTCTTCTCCAGTTCCTTTTTCTAGACTTTCTTTTAAAGTTTTAATCTTTTTTTCTATCTCTTCTTTTAAGTCTTTTGGGACCTTGTCTCCCGCATCCTTAAGTGACTTTTCTGAAACATAGATCATATTATCGGCTTTATTTTTGGCCTCGATTTTTTCTTTTTCCTTTTTATCATCAGCTTCATGTTTTTCTGCCTCAACCTTCATATTTTCTATTTCCTCTTTGGTTAGACCGGTTGAACCGGTAATTGTGATGCTTTGGGCTTTACCAGTAGCTTTATCTTTTGCAGTTGCGGTTAAAATGCCGCTGGCATCCAGGTCAAAACTAACCTCAACTTGAGGCACTCCGCGTGGGGCCGGAGGAATTCCGGACAAGATAAATCGACCGAGAGATTTATTATCTCTGGCCATTGGTCTTTCCCCTTGAAGAACATGAATCTCAACCTGCGTCTGATTATCAGCGGCAGTAGAAAATATTTCCGCCCTGGTTGTTGGAATGGTCGTGTTTCTAGTAATAAGTGATGTCATCACCCCCCCTAAAGTTTCCACTCCTAATGTTAAAGGGGTCACATCCAAAAGAACCACATCTTTTGTCTCTCCGGTCAACACGCCAGCTTGAACAGCGGCACCAATAGCCACGACTTCATCTGGGTTAACTGATCGATTTGGTTCTTTGCCAAAAAACTTTTTTACCTCTTCAATGACCCTGGGCATTCTTGTCATTCCACCGACCAAAACGACTTCATTGACCTTAGCAAGGTCAATTTTAGCGTCTTTAAGACAGGCTTTTACAGGATCAAAGGTTTTTTTAATAAGATCACCTACTAGTGTTTCTAATTTGGCTCGAGTTAACTTCGTCACCAAGTGTAACGGTTGATTATCACGAACAGTAATAAACGGTAAGTTGATGTCTGCCTCCATTGACGATGACAACTCTATTTTTGCCTTTTCCGCTGCATCACGCAGTCTTTGTAGGGCTTGAGCATCATGTCGCAGATTAACTCCATTCTCTTTTTCAAACAGATCGGCCAAATATTCCAAAATTATCTTATCAAAGTCATCTCCACCCAAATGGGTATCACCATTGGTGGCTTTTACTTGAAACACTCCTTCGCCCAATTCAAGAATCGTAATATCAAATGTTCCTCCACCAAGATCATAAACAGCAATTGTATGAGTGTGTTGTTTGTCTAAGCCGTAAGCCAGGGCTGAAGCAGTCGGTTCATTAATAATTCTTACTACCTCAAGACCAGCAATTTCACCAGCTTGTTTGGTTGCTTGACGCTGAGAATCATCAAAATAGGCTGGGACTGTAATTACGGCTTTTTCAACCTTTTCCCCTAAATATGCCTCAGCATCATTTTTAATTTTTTGTAGTATCATGGCCGAAATTTCTTGGGGTGTAAAAGTTTTTCCATTAACATCAACGACGACCATTCCATCACGACCATTCTTAATTTTATAAGGTAACCATTTTATATCGTGCTTAACCGATTCGTCGGAAAAGCGTCTTCCCATCAATCTCTTTATAGAAAAAATGGTATTTTTTGGATTAATAACCATCTGCCTTTTGGCAACGTCGCCGACAATTCTTTTAATCGGATCAACCACAGAAGGAATTACATTTCTCCCTTCTTGAGAATAAATGACTTTTGGTTTCCCTCCCTCCATCACCGCAACGCACGAATTGGTTGTTCCTAAATCAATTCCAATGATTTTTGCCATATTTTTATAAAAAATGAACTAATAATAATTAACTACCTTTTTTTGAAACTTTAACCTGAGCCACTCGTAAAATCCTATCTTCATAACAATACCCTTTTCTTAAAACTTCAGTTACCAGGTTGTCTTTTTCTCCCTTAACAATGTCAATTACTTCAGCCTGATGAGGATTAAATTCTTTACCTAAAACATCTATTTCTTTAATCCCAAAATCCTTGATAACTTTAGTAAACTGACTTTTTGCTAGAACCAATCCTTCGTCTTTTGAAAAAATCTCAGCTTTTTCCATATGGTCCAATAGTGGTAATAGTTTGACTACCAACTCTTGGATAATATTTTTTCTTTGTTCATCTCTCTGGTCAATGATTCTTTTTTCCAGATTTTGATAGTCAGCCAAAGCCCTTAAATATTTATTTTTGTATTCTTCAATTTCTTTTTTGGTTTTATCTTCCTCAGCCTCTTTATGTTGCACTTCTAAATTAGGTTTCTTTTTTTTGTCTTTAATCAAATTATTATCCATGTTTTAATCTTTGATATTTAATTTTTTAATTACATTCCTTGATCTTTAACTATGTTTTCGATTAGGCTTGAAAAATACTTAACTTGAGGAGCGACAATTTCATAATACATTCTTTTGGGACCAACGACTCCGATAATCCCTTTGATTTTATTGCCTTTAAACTCACCAAAAATACTGGCGCATGATTCATAATTCGGATCTCTGAAATCTTCTTCTCCTAATATAAACATAATCTCGTCTTGAAGCTGGTCAAAATCATTAAGAATCTTTTCCCAATAGGTAACTTCATCTAGTCTTTCAAAAAGATCTCTTGAAAGGTCTAAGTTTAAAAACTCTGGTTTTTGCAGTAAGTTGGCCACGCCGGCATAATAAACATCACCCGTATTGGTAACCGACAACGACAAAAGACCAGTCCTGTGTGACAAGACTTTTGTTGCTTGTGAAAGTAATTTATGAGCCTCGCTTCTTTCATCCCAGATACTGTTTTTATAAGCGACTTCATCGCTGGTTGACAATTCTTTTGTTTTCATCAAGTGTTTTATATAAAAACGGAAACCTTTGGCCGATGGCACTCGACCTGAAGAAAAATGAGTTTTTTTTAAAAAACCTTTTTTGGCTAGTTCAACCATTTCGTTTCTGATCGTTGCCGGAGATACGCCCAGTTTATACTTTTTTTCTAGTATTTCTGATCCGACCGGACCGCCGGTTTCACTATATTCCTTAATAATGGTTTTTAAGATATCGATCTGTCTTTGAGTTAATTCTTCCATATTTTTTGGTTTTTCCCAATTAGCAATATAATAACAACTCTGCTAAAAGATGTCAAGAGGTATTTTAACTGTGATATAATTTTTATATGCTAAAACTTGGTGCCCACCAATCGATTTCCGGCGGATATGATAAAGCGCTAGAAAGAATCGTTAGTATCGGCGGCAACTGCCTTCAGATTTTTTCTTCTTCGCCTCGAGGATGGAATAAAGTTAAAATAATCCCTGAACAAATTAATCAATTCAAAAAACTAAAAAATAGTTTTCATGTTGACCCGGTTTTTTTTCACGCTTCATATCTAATTAATTTAGCTGATAACGGACGAATTGGAAATCTTTCAAAACAAATGTTAATAAATGAGCTACAAATTGCCTCTCAATTGAGCGTTGTCGGATCTATTGTCCATCTTGGTTCTTATAAGGATAAACCTCCTTCTCTTTGGGACGTTTCCAAAGACAAACAATATGATATTTTGATTAATAATATCTTAGAGGTTCTAAACAAAACACCCAAAGATACTCTTTTTATTATTGAAAATGCCGGTAATCATAAAATCGGCCAGAAATTGGAAGAAATTTCGGCAATCATAAAAGACATTAACGATGAACGCCTAAGGATATGCCTTGACACTTGTCACCTGTATTCATCGGGTTACCGTTTTAGTAATAACAAGGAGCTAAACTTGTTACTTGATAAGCTTGACAAACTTTATTTACTTGATAAGCTTGAACTTTTCCATATTAATGATAGTCGCGACCCTTTTAATTCAGGAAGAGATCGTCATGAGAATATTGGTCAAGGAACAATCCCTCTTGAAGAATTTAGACTATTACTCAATACCAAACAAACAAAAAATTTACCCTTTATTATTGAAACGCCTGGTTTTGACCAAAATGGCCCAGACAAAAAAAATCTTGACATTCTTAAATCTCTAGTTAAAAATTAACTATTATTATTTTAAAATACGATCCGTATGGACCATGATGAATATTTAAATAATCTAAGAGAAGTGGTTTTGTCGTTGGAAAAAAGTGTAAATAAAAAGATAATTACTGATTTCTTAAAAAAGATTGACTCTAAAAAAGTTAATAAAGAAGATAATTTTACTGAACACATCTGTTCTTTTATTATGCCAATTGACCTAGAAAACAGAAAAATATATTTAGGTCATCATATTAAGGCTAATCTTTGGATTCCGCCGGGTGGTCATGTCAAAAGAGGTGAACTTCCGATAAAAACAGTCTATCGTGAAATTGTTGAAGAACTGTCTCATAAAATAACCAAGGAAAAAGTTGAGCTTTTTGATCTGTCAATCACTGATGTTCGAGGTCCAAACAAACCTTGTTATTTCCACTATGACTTCTGGTTCGCCGTATTTACAGGAAAAAAAACATTTGAGTTCCTAAAAAAGGAATTTTACGATGCCGATTGGTTCAATTTTTCTGAAGCAATCACAAAAATGAACTATCCCCATTACGAGAAAATTATCAAAAGATATCTCGATAGGTTATAATAAAATCATGTTGTCACTTCCTAATGATGTCAAAAAGTTCATGAGGGTTTTTGAACAAAAAGGCTTCCAAATATATATTGTTGGTGGCGCTGTTCGTGATCTTTTATTGGGGAAAAAAACCGTAAGTTTAGACGATAATTGGGACTTTACCACCAACGCCACTCCAGAAGAGATTTTAAAGCTTTTCCCAAAAGGCTATTATAACAACCAATTTGGAACTGTTGGTATTGCTCAAGAAAAGAAGATTTTTGAAGTTACCACCTTTAGAAAAGAGTCAGAATATGAAGATTTGCGGCATCCAAAAAAAATTAGCTGGGCCAAGACAATTAATGAGGATTTGGCCAGACGAGATCTTACCATTAATGCGATGGCTTATGATGGAAAAAAAATAATTGATCTTTTTGATGGTCAAAAACACCTTGAGGAAAAATTAATCAGTACCGTCGGTGATCCTAATAAAAGATTCTCTGAAGACGCCTTAAGACTAATAAGAACAATTCGTTTCGCTTCCCAACTTGGATTTGTGATTGATGAAAAAACAAGAGTTGCCATTCAAAAAAATTCGCCATTAATCAAAAATATCTCTTGGGAAAGGATTAGAGATGAATTTATAAAAATTCTTTCCAGCAACTACCCCTCTGAAGGAATTCTTTTTTTGCACGCCACGGGACTTCTTGCCCAAATTTTGCCAGAACTAGACATTTGTTTTGTTATCCCTCAAAAAAGTCCCAAAAGACATCATATTTTTGACGTAGGAACACATCAGGTTATGGCTTTAAAAAGCTGTCCATCAAAAGATCCAATTACCAGATTTGCCGCCCTAATTCATGACATAGGAAAGACTAATACTTTCAAAAAGGATAGTAAAACCGCTCTTATTACTTTTTATAATCATGAAGTTGTTGGTACCAAATTGGCAAAAAACATCGCTGATCGTTTTAAGCTCTCAAACAAACAAAAAGAAAAGTTAGTTCGTCTCGTCCAATACCATCAGTTTACCGTTACCGAAAATATGAGTGATAAGGGTGTTCGTAGATTCATTCGTGAAGTTGGAAAAGAATATATCCAGGATGTCCTTGATGTAAGAACGGGTGATCGAATTGGCTCAGGAGCCAAACCGACTTCGTGGAGACTCGAACTTTTTAAAAAACGTTTGATTGAGGTCCAAAAAAAACCGTTTAAAATTACCGATTTAAAGATCAATGGTAATGATGTTATGAAAACGCTAAAAATTAAACCTGGGCCTCAGGTTGGCAAAATTCTTAAAAATCTTTTTGATTTGGTTGTTAATAATAAGTTGAAAAACGACAGAGAAACTCTTCTTAATAAACTCATTACAATGTTTTAAAACATTGTAATGAATGTTTTTCATCTTTTATGGTTGTTTTGTCTCCGTGGCCCGGATAAACAACAATTTTTTTTGGCAGCGATAAAATTGTCTTTAAAGAAGTCTTTAAATCTATTTTGCTGCTGTAAGAAAAATCATAACGACCTATCCCCTGTTTGAATAAAGTATCACCAGTAAAAAGAACCTCTTCGTTTTTAAAATATAAAGAACAGCTTCCGGGTGTATGACCTGGAGTTCCAATGATTTCAAATTTAAAATTTAGAATTTTTAATTTACCATTTTCTAGGTATTCAATGTTTTTTACCGGCAATACAGACGGATCGTAACCAAGAAAATATTTGGCCGTATCACTTAAGTGTTTAAGTAAAAAAAGGTCTTTTTGAGATATAAATAAAGGAATCTTAAAACTGGCCTGAATTTCCCCCACTGCCATTAAATGATCAAAATGTCCATGAGTAGCGACAATCCCTAATGGCGTCAACTTTTGTCTTTGTAATTGTTCGAGAATAAAATCCGCTTCATCACCTGGATCGATTATTAGGCAGTTATTACCGCGGATTAATAAATAACAGTTAGCTCGCATTTGCCCTAAGGAAAAGCAAGTAATTTTCATTTTTTCTTTTTCATTTTTTCAAACCAAACCATAAGCGGAGTAGCCACAAATGGTGAAGAATAAGTTCCAGTAATCGTACCGATCAACAATGTGATGGCAAAAAAACGGATCGATGAACCCCCAAGCAAGACCAATGATAAAAGCATAAATATAATTGTCATTGAGTTGTTTATCGAACGAACCATGGTCTCTGTTAGGGCTTTGTTGGCAAAATAATCTATTTCTGCCCGTCCTTCAGATCGGAAATATTCCCTGATTTTGTCA
>CAZPKD010000003.1:14075-23024 GCA_964587115.1 uncultured Gammaproteobacteria bacterium
GAAAAAGACATTGAGGTTAATACCGCGGTTACAAACATTGTGTCCATCTCAGCTCCAAAAAAATGGGAAATCAAAGAATATGTCCCCATCACCACCAAAAAATCATGGAGAGTCGCCAAAATGGCCGACAAAGCATAATAAAAACCCTTAAAGGCAACTGTGATATAGATTAGGATTGCCAGGACTCCTAAAAAAGCAGCTATTAGGGTTTTAGTCATCGTCTCTTGACCAATTACCGGACCAACCGTCTCAAATCTTAACAACTTTATTTTTAGATTCAGCTTCTTTTCGAGGGCACTACGAACCAATAGTTCTGTTTTTTCGTCAACTGGTTTGGCCCGAACCGTCAACTGATTATCTTGAAGATTTAAATTATTAACGCTAACATTATTTTCTTTAAAGATTTTTTCAATCTCTTTATTAGTTGTTTTTTTGCTTAGTTGATATTTAATATCTGTCCCACCAGTAAAATCGATTGAATATCGATAGCCCCACTTGATCATTGAAAAAAGACCGGTCCCAATAACAATGGTCGAAATAAGCAAATAAAGCCAGCGATATTTCATAAAGTCAATCATATTTATTTTTTCTTATAGAAAATGTCAATTAACCTTCTCGTAATTACTATACCTGTAAATAAACTGGTAGCAACACCGATTGCCCAGGTTAAAGCAAAACCTCGCACCATACCAAACTGAGGCAAAAATTCCCAGTTTAAAGGGTTAAAAAGAATAAAAGCTACGGTTAAAGCCGTTATATTGGTATCTTTAATCGCATCCATGGCTCTGCCAAAACCGAGTTTTATGGCGATTTCAAAATCTTTCCCTTTTCTGATTTCTTCTTTTATTCTTTCAAAAATGAGAATGTTTGAATCTACCGCCATCCCAATTGAAAGTATAAAACCAGCTATTCCTGGAAGCGTTAGAACTACTGGAATAGTTCTAAAAATGGCTAAAGAAATTAGTCCATAAATTACTAAAGCCATGGAGGCAATTACGCCTAGCTTTCTGTAGTAAAGAATCATAAAAAGAAGCACCATAAAAAGACCAATCAAACCGGCAAAAACACTCTTTTTGACTTCAATTGCTCCTAAAGTTGCTCCTATATTTCTCTGTTCAACCAACTTGATTGAGAGAGGTAAGGCTCCTGAGTTGATCGAAATCGCCAGTTTTTTTGCTTCATCCACCGAAAAGTCACCATTAATGACTGCGCTTCCGTCAGTAATGGCCTGTTGAACTGTTGGGGCCGATAAAATAGAATTATCGAGATAAATAGCCACTGGTTTATTGATATTTCTCTCCGTCACTTTACCAAAAATCTCAGCTCCTTCTTTGGTAAAACTTAAAGCCACCTGTGGTTTGCCTGTCTGCGAATCAAAGGTAACACTAGCTTTTTTTACGTGTTTACCAGTAAGGCCGGTATCTTTAGTTAATCGCAAATAGATCGGTGTCGCCGTGGCGGTTTTAACGTCGACGGCCGCCTCTTCTTTAAAACTTAATTGAGCCGTTTGCCCTATTAGGTTAACAGCCGTGGAAACGTCATCAACCCCCGGAAGATCAACCACAATTCGATATTTATTACAACTTTTTATAGTCTGAACGACTGGTTCTGAAACACCAAAAAAATTAACTCTTTTTTCGATTATATCCCTAGCAGAATTTAGAGCATCATTTAAATCTTCTTTCTTAGTTTTGCTCGTATCGGTTTCAAAGACCAGGTGGCTCCCACCTTTAAGATCAAGGCCCAATTTTGTCCGAAAATCCTTTTTTACTTTGACTCCACCAATGTCCCAATCAATTGATAAGGGGTCAATTTTAAAGTTAATTTTCTGTTTACCTAAATTAAACTTAACTGGTAGATTTTCAGGCAGATCGATCCAAATAATCAAAATTAATGCCGCAATGACAAATAAAAACTTGAAATTTTTCATTTTGAAAGTTCTTCTTCATTACCTATTAACATTATCTTCGGCTGTTTTAGAAAACGCCAAATAAAAGGGTCATTATTTTTTTTTCTAAAGATAAATTCGTCTTCTGTCATTACTGTATAGTTAATTTCTCGGCCAAAGTCTTTCTCTGCTTCATCCACAATGGTAGTAATTTCAGGAACGACAACTGTCCCAACAAATAATAAATATATTTCATCTTCTTTAATGGCGGTTTTTTTAGCAAACTTAGTTGATAGGGTAATAAACTTTACTTTGCCCATTTTAGAAAGATTATTATAGACTAGGCTCGGTAAACAACCAGTTTTGGTAAAAATTCTTAAAAATTCATCGTAAAAACGGTAGTTTTTATTTAGGGCATAAAATACTTTGTTTAATCTTTTTTCTCTCGTTAGCATCTTTTCTTCTGCTAAAATATCCAGTTCTCTTTTTATGGCATTAACTTCTTCATCGGTATCTCTTACCACTTTTCTTAGATAATAATTTTCATCGGGATGATGAAAAAAAAGTTCAAGCACCTTTCGTCTCGCCTTTGAAGGAATAATGTGCTGTAACATATAAGATTTTATTAGTAACTGACTTTATTGCCGATAGGTAAAATTTCAACAAATATTTGACCCCTTACAAATGAAATTTCTTTACCATCTTCGTCATAAAATTTCATTCTTGTTTCTTCATCTTCTTTTTCCCAGGTGGCTTTAATGGCTTTCCCATTCTGGAAAACCAAAGCATTTCCTTCGCCGGTAAGTTCATAAAGTATGTGTCCGCCTTCGTAACCATCATTAGCAGCACTTTCTTCAGCAAAAAGGACAACAATATTTTTTGATGTTAAAGCTTTACCAGTGTTTTTATCAATATGGACAATCTCACCATTTTTTCTAGAATAGCTATTATTTGTCTTATCATAAACCCACTCCACCGTAAAATCAGAAGCAAGATTACTCCAAAAGCTAAAGCTAATTTTTCCTACCTGTCCCCGGCTATCAATTTTGGCATCGTCTTGAAATTTCCAAGAAACAAAATTCTTGTCCCAAGCGACTCCATCGCTATCAACATTGGTCAACTCTCTTTTACTGGCGGCATATTGCCACAGTTTTGAAGTAGCAGAATATACCGTATGTTCCGTGGCTCGATCAGGCAATCTTTCATAATCACGCCAATAATAAGGGAAAGGGACTGAAAACTGATTTAAATCATTATAAAGACTCCAACCTAAGTCTTTGATTTTACCTAAGGCGTCAGCTGGCCCTTCAGTATTGGCCCCTCCTACATGAGCATATAGAGGATAAAGACCATACTCTTCAAGAAGTTTTACAAAATAAATTCTTGCTGATCTAACCGGTCCTACATACGAGGCGTCTTTACAATAAAATAACGTCAAAAACCTGGTAATGCCACCCTCAGCAACGGCCTCATAGATAATATCTGCGTCTGATAATCCAGATTGAGGTCGAGCATCTTTATGGTTTTCCACCATTATTCCCAGAGGTCGTCTTTTTTCCCAATTTGCTTTTTGTGTTTTGGTTAACATTTCCCCATTGATGGGACATTCTTCTGTTTTTGGCTCAGACGGAATAGTTGGCTCATTACTACCGTTAGGCGGTTTATAACCAATAATTGGTGAAATAATACTGGTTGGTAATGAACCAGAAAAATAAGAATATGAACTATAGGCGGAAAGAAAAAATGCAATAAAAATAATAATCAAGGCCACCTTCTTATTTACCATATGAATTGTCTAAAAAAAATTAATAATTAATTACTTTTTTCAATTGCTTTTTGTTCCTCTTCTGAAAGGTCATATTCCTGACCCTTACCGTTTTTGACTTTTTTTGAATAGGTCCTTAACCCATCTCTAGTATAAATAAAATTAATTACTAGACCGTTGTTCTGTTTGTCCAAGACGGCAATCACAAAACTTTGCTCTCCTCCACTCCTCTCAAAAGGATTAAATCTTACCATACCTATCTTATAAAAGTAATATTTTGATTCCTCAATCATTTTTTTTATCGTTTTTTTTTATGTCTTCCGTTTCTTTCAAAAAATCTTGATCATGTTTAAGCAGTTCGTCAAGAATTTCGTCTAGCTTTTCTTTTTTGGTCCCACTAACTAAATTCTGATAATGTTTGTTGATTTTTAATATGAAAAAAGACAAAATTATCAACCAAACAAAAATAGCTAAAAAAAAATAAAGGTTCATTGTTAATCATTTTAACGACTTTACAAATTAGTGTCAATATGATAAGAATTACGTATGCCAAAAAAGACTAAACAAGAAAAAATTATTGCTCAATATCGAAAAAAATTAAGATTATTAGAACAAAATTCTTCCAATTTTCCCCAAATTAAAAAAGAACCAGTAAATCAAAAAATCGACAACTTTAACTCAGTTAATATCCCATCCGAAATACCCGTATTAACTGATCAAAAAGATTCTCCAGAGCTTCAGACTGCTAAATCAAACTTCGTGGCTGATTTTAAAAAAAGTCTCTTGCTTGGCTTAGGCATAATTGCGCTTGAAATATTCCTTTATTTTGCTACGATTAATCATTATTTCAAGTTATTTTGAAATAAAGGGGCTCTGCCCCGCTAAGAATAAAATGAAAGGGGGTGAAAATAAAATATGACATCGATGTACTGTGTAAAATGTAGAGCTAAAAAAGAAGTTGCTAATGCTCAAAAAGTAACCATGAAAAATGGTAAGCCAGCTATGAAAGCTAAATGCCCAGATTGCAACACCGGCATGTATAAAATTGGCTCAAAGTAATAAATTTTTTTAAGAAAATTAAAACCATCCCCTGAATATTTTGGGGATGGTTTTTTTAAACCTAAAGTAAGGTAAATTCTTCAATCTTTTTGTAGTTAGGCTGTTTACCAGCAAGAATACTCTCGTAAAGAATCAACTTTTTGACGGGAAAATCTATCTCGATATTCAGTTTAGAAAGTCTTTTTTTCAAAACAAAATATTGTTGTTTAGAAGGAATTCGACAACGCGCTAGGGTTAAATGAGGAATAAACTTAACTTCTTTTTGAAAATCGCCTAATTTTCGGCGAATTTTTTCTTCTAACGCTTCAATTTTCTTTTCCCGGCGAAATCCTAAATAAATAAGTATTTTATTGGTCATAAACAAATCAACCTTAGCTGAGTAAAGATGAAATGATTCTTGGTCATAAAGAATGTTTTTTAATTCCTTTTTTATTTTTTCCAGATCATTTATGTCTCCATAAAAAAACAGGGTTATATGATAGTTTTCTTGACTCACCCATTGAAAATCAGGCTTATCAAGTTTTAATCGACTAATTTGTTCAGATAAGAGTTTTTTTGTTTTCTGTGATAGGCTAATCGCTAAGAAAAGACGCATATTTGATTATTTTGGTTCCCGTTAAATTTTTAACTAAGTTCGTCACTATCTTTAACTGCCCTCTGACTTCTTTAGCCTGTTTTTTTTTATTTTTAAGCTGAGGATCATTCTCGGAAACGGCAATTATATTTGGCCTAATTTTATTTACCAGTAAAAAATAGTCTTTGTCGGTTTTGAGTCTAGACAAAAGGATAACTAAATCAACCGACACAAATGAACTAAGGATTTTTGCTCTCTGTTTTTGGTTGTGAATGGGCGGTCTTTTTTTACTATCTTTAATGAATTTATCCGATTCCAAAGCAACAATTAAATAACTACCGGCCGCTTTAGCTTTTTTTAAAAACAGATAATGACCGTAGTGAAAAATGTCAAAACATCCACCGACAAGAACTGTTTTTTTATCTTGCCAAAGCTTGGAATATAGTTTTATCTCTGACTGATTAATGATTTTTTTCATCAGCAAAATTATACAATAAAGATATGGATTTGAAAGTCGAGACTCAAGATCTCAAACAAAGTGCATTAATCGTTTCAAAAAAAAGATATCCTTTTATTGATGTTCTGAAAAAAACTTTGGGAAAATTCAGCACCACGGTTTATCTTTCGCCAAAAGCCCCGAAAAAGATTTCTCAGTTTGATTATTGCTTTTTTATAAATGAAGCAAAACCACCCCCAGTTGAAGATTTCCGAAAAGTTAAAAAAGCAGTTTTTATTTATATTAAAGAAAGTAAAAAAGCGGCCTCTTTGACCAACCTATCATTAAATAACGTTAAAGTAATCGACATAAACAACGACACCATTTCCGAAGATATTATCGATAAGATTCTTTGGTTCGTCTTTTCTAAGGCAAAAGAACCCTTCTTAAAGTTATATGTTCCTCTTTCCCAAAATAAAATTACCAAAAAATCTATTAATCAAGTCGTAGATATTAGAAGAATTTTTTCTGGAAAAACTTTAATTGCGATACTGATTGCTCTTATTATTATTTTTCATACTTTTTTCATCATTCCTTTATCGCTAACGAGTTATTTTTCTTATCAAGCTTATTTAACCTTAAAGAAGGAACAAGTTGACCAAACAAAAAAAAACCTTTTTTGGCAAACAACATTTTTAGGAATTACCAAAAAATCATATCAACTTTGCCGACCGACCTGGTTACTTTTTACTATCAGCGTCCTACCAGACAATTTGATTGAAATAAATCAAGCCGCTAATAGGGTCTTTAATCGTACTCTTGCTAGTTATCAAAACTCAACCGAGATAATTAAACTTATATTTAATAAAAATAAAACTACTCAACAAAAAGAGGACCTGTTATTTAGGCTCAAAACCTTAAAAGAAGATATTTCTCAAGTTGAACAGGATCTTAACCTGGTTAGCGGGAAAATTCCTTCTAACTTTTCTTTTTCAGAAAAAGCCAAAAAACAGGTTGTTTCTCTTTTAAGCACTATCTCTCAGTTTGAAAAAATTCTTCCTTATCTTGATGAGATTTTTGCCAAAGACACCGAAAAGAAATATTTACTCCTTTTTGCCAATAATATGGAGTTGCGACCTGGGGGTGGTTTCATAGGCTCTTATGGCATTTTATCAATTAAAGATTACACGATTGAGGAAATAAAGATTTATGATGTCTATGATGCCGATGGTCAACTAGTTGCTCATGTAGAACCACCTAAAGCGATAAGAAATTACCTTAACCAACCTCATTGGTTTTTACGCGATTCGGCTTTTTCCCCAGATTTTTTTGAGAACTATACTCAGGCAAAGTTTTTTTTAGACAAGGAACTTGGCCCACAAAATTTTAACGGTGGAATCCTGATAACAACATCGGCTATTGAAAATATCCTTGAATCGTTCGGTAATATATATCTACCTGATTTTAAAGAAAACGTAAACAAAAAGAATTTCTACTTAAAAACCCAGTATTATTCAGAAAATAATTTTTTCCCTGGGTCAATTCAAAAAAAAAGCTTTCTTTCTTCCTTAACAAGACAAATCCTACTTAATCTTGAATCAACCTCAAAGACACAACTAATCAGTGGCCTAAAAAAATCATTAGACGAAAAGCAAATTGTCTTTAGTTTTGAAGGTCAAGAGTTGCAAAAAGAAATAGATTCACTTTACTGGTCGGGTAAATTGATTGAGCCTTCCTGCGTCCAAAAATTTGATAATTGTATTGTTGATTTTTTATATCCAATTGATGCTAATTTGGGTGTTAACAAAGCTAATTTCTTTGTTAGTCGCTATTTCAACTTAAAGACTAAGATAAGCGATCAGGGAGAAATTAAGCACACATTGACAGCCACTTTTAAGAATGATTCACCGGCCGAGGCTTTCCCAGGAGGCAGTTACAAAAATTATTTCCAAATCTACTTACCAAAAAATATTTCTATCAAGGGCATTACTAAAGACGGGGTCTTAATGGAACCAGAAGATATAACAATTGAAGATCAAGCTGATCGTTATAAAGTAATTGGTCTGTTTTTTGAGGTTAAACCAAAAGCTTCGGTTTTTATAAAGATTGATTACCAAATGGACAGTTCACTTGAGAAGGGCCGGGGTTTGTACCAATTGATTGTCCAAAAACAAGTTGGTTCCGCTAACAATGATTTGATTTTAGACCTGCAATTGGGGAAAAACATCTATATCTTAAGTCAAAATTTTTCTCCCCTTGTTAAAGATAACCAGATCATCTATAATACCAATTTAACGGCTGACAAAATTTTCTTTGTCGAATTAATTAAAGATGCCGCTCAATAAAATATATGACTAAAGCAAAAAAAAATGCTTCTGAAAAAACCATTCTTGACGCCAGTTTAAGAAAATCTTTTGGCAAACAGGTAAAAAAAATAAGAAAAGAAGGTCTTGTCCCTGGTAATATCTTCGGAGCAAATTTTAAATCGCAGGCAATTTCGATTAATGTCAGAGATTTTATCAAAACCTACAAAAGCGCCAAAGAAACAGGCATTGTTTACATTAAATTAGACAAAGAAGAAATCCCCGTTCTGATTAGAAACGTTCAAAAACACCCCGTCAATGATTCTTTCTTACACATAGACTTTAGGAAGGTTGATCTAACCACTGAAATTGAAACCGAGGTCCCGGTAAAAATTATCGGAGTTTCTGAGGCGGTTTCTCAAAAAGGTGGCGTTCTTCTTACTTTAACCAATACTCTCCATGTTAAAGCGTTACCGGAGAAAATTCCAGCCGCCATTGAAATCGATATCACCAAGATTAAAGATATTGGTCAAGAAATTAAAGTTGGCGATCTAACAAAAACAAGCACCTATACAGTCATTGATTTGGCTGATAAAGTAATTGTTTCAGTAGTTGAACACAAAGAAGAAAGCGTTGTCGCCGAAACTGCGGCCACCACCCCAGAAGTAATTACAGAAAAAGCTCCGGCTGAAGGTGAAGAAGTAATCGCTGCTGAACCAGGAGCCAAGAAGGCTGAAGCCGCTCCAACTGCGGAAAAACCAGCGGAAAAAAAGCCTGAGAAATCAGAAAAAAAGTAATTTTCTGGCTTCCTTACGATTGATTTTCGCTTCTCTTGTGATAGAATAAAGGAATGGCTATTATTAAATCAGAATTTTCTCTGGCTTTAAATCAAGTTGCTTCTGAAAGAGGCATCTCACCCGATGA
>CAZPKD010000004.1:0-17241 GCA_964587115.1 uncultured Gammaproteobacteria bacterium
ATAACACTTTTTACAGCCTTCTTCATGAGCTAATGTAGCTTCGCCACAGCTGGGACAGATATCAAAAAAAACCTCATTTTTTTGAGCGAGTAAGCTTGGCTGGGCAGTTTCCGTCACCAAATGTGGGGCCCCATTTCCATTATTACCCCCGTTATTATTATTGACTGTTTGGGAGGTTTCGGCGTGGCCGTTGAGCCCAAAATGCATACTTAAAACTTTAGCAACCGCATCAGGCAGACTTCTGATTCTTTCTTTACCAAAACCCATGGTTCTGGCGCCCCCAATTCCTTGAAGTTGGGCGACAATCTCTTTTATCCTTTCAGTTGGTGAAAGATGTGAAGAAAAACGCAAAGCCAACGAGATCATTCGGCCTATCCCCTCGGCCATCGCATAGACATCTGAGCCAACCTTGCCGACATTAATAAAAACCTCAAGTGGTTCATTACCACCATTAGTATTAATAGTAATAAAAGCAACCCCTACCGGGGTATTAATTCTATAGGTTGAGCCATGAACTACCATTGGTCTTGGTTTAACCGTATAAAAAGGAATTTTTTCTTCTTTTTTCTCTTTTGGTTGGTTGTTGGTTCTTTCCAAAACTCCTTGTCGTGAACCCTCTCTCATGTAGGCCAATCCCTTTAGGCCCATTTTATAAGCCGAAGAATAGAGTTTTTTTACATCTTCAACTGTATGAGTCTGGGGGGCATTAACAGTTTTAGAAATGGAAGCGTCGACATATTTTTGAATCATGGCCTGGACCTTAATATGCTCTTCTGGGGTTAGTTCATTAGCCGAAACAAACCAAACAGGCTTTTTTAACCCCTTTTCCTTAATTTCTTTTTCGTGTTTTTTATACCAAGTCTCATAAAGGTGGTGGCGAATGACGTGTTCTCCTAAACGGTCGCGACGGATATATTCAAATTCAAAGACCGGTTCAATTCCCGAAGTAGTATTGGCCATTAATGAGGTTGAGCCGGTGGGAGCCTGCATTAAAAGCAAAGAGTTTCTTATTCCATATTTTTTAATAGCTCTTTGAATCTTTGGGTCAAGAGTTTGAATAAAGCGTGATTTAAGATATTTTTCCTTGTCAAATTTAGGAAAAGCCCCTTTTTCTTTGGCAACCTCAACCGCTCCCAGATAAGCCTCCTCACAAATAGTTTTGTAAACCTTTTCAATAAACTCTAAAGATTCATCGGAACCATATTTTAAATGGAGCTTTATTAGAGCATCACCAAGCCCTAGAGTTCCTAATCCAATTCGTCTTTCTCCTTCAAGCTGGGTTTTTCTTATTCCTTCAAAAACATAAGAGTCCATATTGATGACATTATCTTGAAAACGGACCGCGGCTTTAACCACCCTTTTTAAAGTCTTAAAATCAAAAACACCTTTTTTATCAATATTATTTCCTTTAACCAGAGTCGAAAGATTAATTGAACCAAGGTTGCAAACACCCCAGGCCGGCAATCCCTCTTCTCCACAAGGGTTAACGCAGTTAATCCGATTCCAGTAATAATTGTTATGCCATTTGTTATAACGTTCCATGAAAACTACTCCTGGTTCAGCACTTTGCCAGGCTGATTGGGCAATTAGATCCCAAATTTTGCGCGCCTTAACAACCTTATAAACAATAACCTTTTTACCTAATGACTTCCAGACTTCAAGATCGCCGGTCCATTTTTTATCATACTCAGGATCGGTGGTATCGGGAAAAACCAAGGGCCAGTCAGCATCTTTTTCTACCGCCTCCATAAACTTATCGGAAACGCAGACAGATAGATTAGCGCCGTTAATTCTTTTTAAGTCTTGTTTAACGGTAATGAATTCAGCGATGTCTGGATGCCAGTCCCAAAGCATAAGCATAAGAGCGCCGCGTCTTGTTCCCCCCTGCTGAATAATATCTTTGGTCGTGATGGAAAAAAGCTCCGCCCAGTTGGTTGGCCCAGAAGAAAAACCATTAACCTTTTTTACCCTTGCCCCTCTTGGTCTTAAAGAAGAGATGTTGATACCAACTCCACCACCACGGGCCATAATTTCTACCATTTGTTTTAAAGTTTCCAAAATACCGCCGCGCGAGTCTTTTGGGCTAGGAATAACAAAGCAGTTGTAGTAAGTAACCGCATAATTGGTGCCCGCCCCCGCCAAAATTCTGCCGCCGGGAATATATTTTAGATCTTTTAGAGCCCAAAGAAACTCCTTTGACCACTTTTTACGGAGAGATTTTTTTTCATCAGCGGCCACGGCGGTCGCGACTCGTTGCCACATCTTTTCTGGTGTTTTTTCAACCGGTTTGCCATCTTTGTCTTTTAAGGAATAACGATCAAGAAAAACCTTTTCCGAAACACCGGTTAATTTCATAGTTTTAAATTTATAATAATTTTTTAATTTCTTTTTCAAAATCTTCTAGATCAACAAAACGCCTAAACACGGAAGCAAAACGAATATAGGCAATCTTGTCAACTTTTTTTAAATGTTTGGCAATCAAATTACCAATCATCTTACTTTCTACTTCGGTTGTGTCTTGTTGTTTTAAATCAACCTCAACGGCACTGACAATTTTTTCTATTTGATCAGCCGTAACCGTAGTCTTTTCACAAGACTTAAACATTCCCCTTCTTAATTTGTCCCGGTCAAATCTTTCTCGCCGACCATCCCTTTTGATCACTAATATGGGGAGCTCCTCGACTCTTTCATAAGTAGTAAATCTTTTTTCACATTTAGGACAGGCGCGTCTGCGTCTAACAGTCGTCCCATCGTCGGAAACCCGGGTTTCAATCACTTCGGTATCGGCATACTTACAGAATAGGCAAAACATATATGTTGTGTCCTCTACCACTTTATACCACTATTAGTAGGTTTACAAGAGGTCAAAATACCAACAAAATATATCATTTTTTTGTCTAGCCTCAATTTTTTTGACAAAACCACAACAACTGCATTTGTCAAAAAAATTGTGAACAAAAACCATAAGATGTATCATTTTTATATGTCTATTCTTGATGTGATTTTTCCAAAATTTTGTTTGGGATGTAGTTTTCTTGGACAATATTTATGTCAAAACTGCCAAAAAAAACTTAAATATTTAGACAAAGACGCCTGTTTTTACTGTAAAAAAAATAGTTATTTTGGACTAACTCACCCAAAGTGTTTTCGAAAAAACGGTCTTGATGGTAATTTGAGCATTTTTTACTATAATAGTTTTTTTAAAAAGATTCTTAAAAATATAAAGTATCGACTAGTTTTAGATGTTTGGAAAGAGCTAAAAACAACTATTCCTCCGAAAAAAATAGAAAAAATATTTCTTTTTAAGAAATTAAAAAAGGAGTTTTTTATTCAACCAGTCCCCCTCCATGAAAATAAGCTGAAAGAACGGGGCTTTAATCAGGCCCAATTAATCGCCGATTATTTTAACGATTATTTAGGTCTGCCGATGATTGATGCCCTGACAAGAAAAAAGAACACTTCGTCCCAAGCACAAACAAAAACAAGACAACAAAGACGCAGAAATCTAATAGGTGCGTTTGTCGCCAAAACAGAAGCAAAAAATAAAAACATTATTTTAATTGACGATGTTATTACTAGTGGGGCAACAATTAAAGAGGCGGCTAGAGCCTTAAAAAAAGCCGGTGCCCAACAGGTTTTTAGCCTAACCCTTGCTAAGGGTTAGTTAATTGTTATAATTATTCTATGAAAAAAATCGAGACTCCATACAAAACAATTATTTTTACGGTTTTTTTTCTCCTAGGGCTGGTGTTGATTTGGTTGATCAGGGATCTAATTTTTTCTCTTTTTATCGCTTTTATTATCATGAGTGCCCTTAAACCAGCGGTGAGATTTTTTCAGAAAAAAGGCATCCCAAGGGGGATTTCCGCCGCCATTATCTATGTTTTTTTTATTGCCATTATTATTAATATTTTTACGATTATTCTTCCTCCTTTAGTTAATGAGAGCATTAGTCTTTTTAAAACCATGCCAGGGATTTTGCAAACTCTTTTTCCCAATTTAGGCAGTATTGTTAATATTAATTCCCTTTTTCAATATATTCCCAACATTACCAACCAATTCATCAAGCTGGTCGGGGGAATTTTTTCCAACACCTTATTTATCATCTCTACCCTATTCTTTGGTTTTTATTTTCTTCTTGAAGAAGAGTTAGTAAAAAAAACCGTTATCCATTTTGGTTTAGAAGCCAAAGCAAAAAGAGTCACTAATTTTTTTGACCAAGTAGAGATAAGACTGAATGCCTGGTTTTGGGGAGAATTAGTTTTAATGATTATTGTTGGACTAATGAGTTTTATTGGTTTTACTATTATTGGTTTAAAATATACGATTGCTCTAGCGGTTTTAGCTGGTTTGCTTGAGGTGGTTCCCAACCTAGGGCCAACCCTATCGGCCGTTCCCGCGGTCCTTGTAGGGCTTTCTCAATCCTATCCATTAGGTTTAATTACCCTGGCGGTTTCGATTTTGGTTCAGCAACTGGAAAATAATTTGATTGTTCCGGTGGTTATGAAAAAAGCCGTTGGGTTAAACCCGATTGTCACCTTGATTGCCTTAGTTGTTGGAGGAAAAGTTGGCGGTATTTTGGGCATACTTTTGGCAATTCCAGCGGCTCTTGTTCTGGAAACGCTAATGATGGAGATAATCAAAGATAAATCAGTCGAACGCCTATGAACATTGCCGTTTTGGGAGGGGGGGCAACCGGCCTAGCTACTGCCTACTACTTAACAAAAAAAGGACACAAAATAACCGTTTTTGAAAAAGAGACCATCTTGGGAGGGATGTCCTCAGGTTTTAAAGATAAAAACTGGCAATGGTCGTTAGAAAAAACCTATCATCATTTTTTTAGCAACGATCAAGAATTGATTGATTTGATGAAAGAAACCGGTTTTAAGGACTATTTTTTTAAATCCCCAGAGACAGTCTCGCTTTATAATATTTCCCGCACATTTCCCGTAGATACTCCGCAAGATTTCTTAAAATTTCCGCTTTTACCCTTATTTGATAAATTAAGATCGGGTTTTACTATTGTTTTTCTCAAACTGTCGCCATTTCTTCCGATCTATGAAAAGCAAACAGCTGAGGATTTTTTACGAAAAACCATGGGAGAAAAGGCTTGGATCAGCCTTTGGCAAGAGCTCTTTCGGAAAAAGTTCGGTAAAAATGCGGGAAATATTTTAGCTTCTTTTATCTGGGCCAGGATAAAGAAAAGAACAAAAAAACTTGGCTATATTAATGGTGGTTTTCAGACCCTTATCGACCACCTAGAAACAACCTTAATAAAAAAAGGGGTGACCATTAAAAAAAAGACGCCTATAGAGAACGTTGAACAAAAAAACGGACGGTTTATCCTCAGCCACAATGGCAATCAAAAAAGTAGTTTTGACCTGGTGATTTCTACATTGCCAACACCGCTTTTAATAAAAATCGGGGAGAAGCTTTTTCCTGAAGATTATCTATTAAGACTAAAAAAAATAAAATATCTACACGGCTCAACGCTAATTTTACAAACAAGCAAACCGCTCTTTAAAAAAACCTACTGGGCTAATATCAATGACAAAAAACTTCCTTTCATGGCTCTGGTTCAACACACCAACTATATAGATAATACATATTATGGCGGTCGGCACATTCTTTATGTCGGCGACTATATTGATAATGACAACAAATTGCTAAAAATGTCAACCGAGGAAATGGTTAAATATTTTTTGCCCTATTTAAAAAAAATCAATCCTAACTATGGAAATGATTTAAAAACGGCTTATTCATTCAAAACATTATTTGCGCAGCCGCTCTTTGACAAAGAATTCTTAAAAAACAAACCAGAGTTTGTTACCCCAATAAAAAACTTTTATATAGCCAACCTTGATATGACCTACCCTTATGACCGGGGGACAAACTATGCTGTTATGACTGCCAAAAACTTAGTTGAAAAATATTTTTAATCCCTCTATCATATTCTTATATGAATAACAAAATTTTACCCCTTAAACTTTTAGGAATAATTTTTATCTGCCTTCTCTTTTTATATCTGATAAAAATTTTTGATTTATCATATCCGTTGAATATCACCACGACCACAAGAACGAGCGAATTGGCCGTGGTTGGAGAAGGGAAGATGGAAGCCATTCCCGACGTGGCCCAAGTCCAGGCAGGAATTACCGTTAATGATATGAAAACGGTTGATGAGGTTCAGGGATTTATTAATAAAGTAAACAACACCATTATTGAAGCGATGAAAAAACTAGGAATAGAAAAAGATGACATTAAAACATCTAACTATGCAATTTCTCCAAGCTATAACAATGAAGGAGGGGCTGACGATATTATTGGTTATAACGGTAATGTGACGATTACCATAAAAACCACCAACCCCCAATTAGTTTCTCAAATAATTGAAGAGGCAACTAAAGCCGGGGCCAATGAGATTAGAGGGGTTGATTTTAGTATTGAAAAACCAGAAGATTATCGGGAAAAAGCTAGAGACGCCGCCATTAAAAACGCCAAGGAACAAGCAGAAAAACTGGCTAAGAAATTAGGGATAAAGTTAGGTAAAATAGTTAATATTGTCGAGTCAAGTCCGGACAACTATACCCCTCTTTATAAATCTTTATCAGTTTCAGCCATAAGGGACGAAGCCGCGGCGGCCAATATTGAGCCCGGTTCACAAACCATTACTTCAACCGTTACCCTATACTTTGAAAAGAAATGATTATTCTGACAGTTTCTTTTTAAAATAATCAACAAAGGGAATTACGGTTGGATCTTCTTGATAAAGAGTTGACAGATACATGCTGAAATAACCGCCAAGGGTCATTAATTCCAATGCTTGTGCGATTTTATTTTCTCCTTTTAATTCATACCAATAGGTTTGTAAACCATTTTTTTCCACCACTTCTTTGGTAATCGAAAACCTTTTTTGGACCCGGGGCGAGTAAAGTTTTGAAAAAAAGAAAACAAACAAGGCAAACTTTTTTAGCTCGTTTGGATGTTTTAACCCTTCCATTAAATGGTGGTTTAGTTCAGGAATGACCCGATACGAAGAAATACTTTTGGCGGTTTCGTTGGTTTGGTTGGCGATGGCATTGCCAATACCAGTTAAAAATTCAGAGACAACATAATATGGATATTTTTGATAAATGGCCAAAGCGATCTGTTTGGCCGGATTGTCTTTTGTCGGTGTTTCCAATAAGAAGTTTTTTGTTGATTCAGACAGATTGTTGATCGCTTTTTCAATTAAAGCGACATCGGTTTTTATAAAGCCAAGCTTATTTAAAAAACCAAGGTGTCCGCCAACCGAATAGCCAAAACCAATTCTTGGTTGCCCCGAAGAATTATAAACGGGATTAAAAGAATAATAAGGAAAAGAGTTTTGTTTTAAAAAATCAGCCACGGTTCCACCAGTAGAAATTCCCAAGAGTTTGGCTTTTTTTTCTAACGCTTTTTTTCCACACTCAATTACTTCTTCGGTTGTCCCGGAATATGAAGATAAAATTACCAAAGAATTTTCATCAACAAAGGCAGGCAGGCAATAATCATCGTTAATTAAATAAGGTACGGAAATTTCTTCTTTGAAAAGCTCTTTAATAATTAGAGCAGGAAAACGAGACCCGCCCATACCACAAACAACAATGTTTTTTACCTGTCGATAATTTTCCGGGAAAGAAATTTTTTGTGACTCTTCCCAAGACTGAAGAAGTTGTTTGGGAAAATTATTAACTGAGCCGATAACATTTTCCCCACCCTGAATTTTGATAACCGCGGCTTTATCGTCAAGGTTAATCATATGTTTAGTAATAAAACTAATAAGTATTATTAATGATATGGCAAAATTTAGTATAATTCAATCAATGAAAAACAACCAAATTATGGTTTACCTTCGGGCATTTAGAATTAATCAGTGGATAAAAAATTTAGTTGTTTTTACAGCGATAATTTTTTCCGGAAAACTCCTTGAGCCCTTTCTGTTTTGGCGGACAGTTTATGCATTTTTAATCTTTTGCCTTCTATCATCAACTTCTTATATTCTTAATGACATCATCGACTATTCTTATGATAAAAAACACCCAGTAAAAAAATTTCGCCCGATTGCCGCGGGTTTAATATCAATTCCCCAAGCGACTTTTGCAGTTTTTGTTTTAACTTTAATTTCACTGGTGGCCTCTTTATTTTTATCAACTCAGTTTTTTCTTCTGAGTTTTGTTTTTATTTTGCTTCATTTTTTATACTCTCTTTATTTCAAAAGATACCCCGTGATTGATATTTTTACCATCTCTTTTTCTTTTATGATTAGAATGTTCTCTGGCGAAGTCGCTACAGGTTTTCACATTCCAATTTGGCTATTGCTAACGATTTTTTTTGGCTCATTATTCATGGCTTCGGTCAAAAGGCACGCCGAACTGGTGGCCCATGGACCGGAAGCGAGAGAAGCCCTTTTTCGCTATAAAGACCACTTACTTGATTTTATGACGACGACTTTTGCGACGGCGACAATTATCGCTTATGCTACCTATACTTATGTTGAACAACCGCCACAAAGCGGGTCGTCTTTTTCAAAAATTTTTAGTCAATACTACCCTGATTTTGAAGCCCGCAAGTGGTTAATGATAACCATTCCTTTGGTGGTTTACGGGATTGCTCGTTATGCCCAACTTTTGTATGAAAATGAACAAGGAGAAAGACCAGAAAAGATTATTACGACCGACGTACCCTTAATTATTACGATTTTTCTTTGGGGACTGGCCGTCATTAGTTTAATTTACATCTTCTAATATTGTTGTTTATAATCCGTTGCAAAACAGCAAAAAATCTGACAGAATAAGGACAAATTTAATAATTACCTCACAATTTTTTTATGAAAACAAACCAACAAAGTGAAAAAAACCAAGCCGTTAATTTTGCCATTGACCAAATTCAAAAACAATTTGGTAAAGGAGCCATTATGAGATTTGGTGAAGGACCGGCAGTAAAAGTTGACGTGATTAAAACAGGAATTCTTCCTCTAGATGTTGCTTTAGGAATTGGTGGAATTCCCAGGGGCAGAATTATTGAGATCTTCGGTCCGGAGTCTTCCGGCAAAACCACCCTTTGTCTGTCTTTGATTGCCGAAGCGCAGAAAGTCGGGGGCGTAGCTGCTTTTATTGATGCGGAGCACGCCATTGATCCGGCCTGGGCCCAAAAACTCGGCGTTAAACTAGAAAACCTTCTGATTTCCCAACCAGATACCGGCGAACAAGCCCTGGAGATTACCGAATCATTGGTTCGTTCCGGTGGGGTTGATTTAATTGTGGTTGACTCGGTTGCGGCCCTGGTCCCAAGAGCCGAAATTGAAGGAGAGATGGGTGACGCTCAGATGGGGTTACAAGCAAGACTAATGTCTCAAGCCTTAAGAAAACTAGCCGGCGTTGTTTCTAAATCAAAAACCACAATTGTTTTTACAAACCAGATCCGACTAAAAATTGGCATTATGTTTGGTAATCCGGAAACAACTCCCGGAGGACTGGCTCTTAAATTTTATGCCGCCATCCGTATGGATGTGCGGAAGATTGAGACTTTAAAGAAAAACAACCTTGTTTATGGAACGAGAAGTCGAGTTAAAATTGTTAAGAACAAAATGGCCCCTCCTTTTAAAGAAGCCGAAGTAGTAATTACGGCTAACGGGATTGATAGGGAAGAAGGGATTGTTGAGGCGGCCATTAATTTGGGGATTTTGACAAAAAGCGGCTCTTTTATAAAGATGGGAGAAAAGATTTTAGCCCAAGGAAGAGATCAATTAAAAGAAAATCTCATTAGGGATGAAAAACTAAAACAACACATCATAAAGGAATTGAATGCGACAAAAAAGCCGGAAAAAAAATAATTTCATGGACAATAACGAGCTTTTTCAAAAAGCGCTTAACTATGCTTATTTTTATCTGAAGTTTCGTAACCGAACCGAAAAAGAGATCTCCCGCTATTTGGAAAAAAAAGCAAAACGTTTTCATTGGACAGAAACCACCATTAGTGCTGTTATAAAAACCCTTAAAGAGCAAGATTTAATCGATGATAAAAGATTTGTCCAAGGGTTTGTTAATCAGAGAAACCTTTTTAAACCAAAAAGTGTATTTATCCTAAAAAACGAGCTCTTTAAGTTAGGGGTTGCCAAAGAACTGATTGATGAATATTTTTCTGACCACCCACAAAACGAGACAGAGCTGGCTTATAAAACTTTACTGCCCCGCTGGCAACGGTTTTTTAACCTTTCTTCAAGGGAAAGGTTCAAAAAAGCCAGCCAATTTCTTTTAAGAAGAGGTTTTAGTTTTGAAATCGTTAAAAGAACTATTGCCAAAATAGAAGGAAAATAGTAAAATAAGAAAGTTAGAAATTGCCTGAAAAGGGAATTTAAGCATTTAAGTTAAAACAGAGTTTTAAAAAATTATGGATATGTTTTTAGACGACTCTCACAATCTGTAAAGACTTCCTTTTTCCAGGCTTATCAAATGTATTTTTATGTTTAATTTCCTGAAAAACTTATTACAACCGAAAAAAAGACGCGAAGAAGAACTAAACAAAACCAAACTACAAGCTAAAGAAATTGTTTTTAAAGCAGAAGAAGAAGCGCTTCGTATTCGGCAAGAGGCAGAAAGAGAATCAAGAAAGATTATTAACGACTCAAAAGCCGGATTAGCCGGGACTCTTGAGGCAGAAAAAAGGGTTGCTAAAAAAGAACAACAGTTAGATGATCGAGCGAGCCTTATTGATAAAGAAAAAACCCGATTTGAGCAGGAAAAAAACGCGCTTCAGGATCTTAAAAAAGATCTTGAAAATAAACGCGATCAAATTCTCCAGAAGCTGGAAAAAGCCGCCCAAATGACCAAAGACCAGGCAAAACAACTTTTACTACAAGCCTGGGAAGAAAAACTAAAAGGCGAGATTGCCAAAAGAATCAAACAGACCGAAGAAGAGATTAAACAAAAGACTGACGAAACCGCCAAACAACTTTTGGTTGACGCCATGCGTTATGGAGCGACCGATTATGTGGCCGAATTTACCCTGTCAATTATTTCTTTACCAAACGATGATTTTAAAGGCAGGATCATTGGTAAAGAAGGAAGAAATATTCGTGCTTTTGAACTGGCGACGGGGGTTGACGTTGATTTGGAAGAAGAAGGGGTAATTAGACTTTCTTCTTTTGACGCGGTTCGTCGGGAGATTGCTCGCATGTCTTTAGATAGGTTAATTAAAGATGGAAGAATTCAGCCGGAAAGAATTGAGGAAATCGTTAAAAAGACCAAAGAAGAAGTCGAAAAATTAATATATAAAGCCGGCGAAGAACTAACTCATAAAGTAGGCGTTTATAATCTACCGACAGAGTTGACCAAACTATTGGGACGGTTTAAATACCGTTATTCTTATGGTCAAAACATGATTGCTCACACCCTTGAAGAAACTAGAATTGGCATTGCCCTGGCTCATGAGTTGGGGGCCGATGTTAATGTGGTTAAACTGGGTTGTTTGCTTCATGATATTGGTAAAGTTATTAGTGATAAAGAAGGCTCTCATGTTGATTTGGGGGTAGAGCTTTTGAAAAAATATCATTTTCCTCAAAAAGTAGTTGATTGTGTTGCTTCTCATCATGAAGACACAGCCTTTTCTTCAATTGAAGCGGTAATTGTTTATATTGCTGATGCGGTTTCTGGAGGAAGGCCAGGAGCCAGACATGAAGATTTTGAAGAATATCTCAAAAGAATTAAATCAATTGAGGATGCGGCCAAAACTAAAAAAGGGGTTAAGGAGGCTTATGCTCTTCAGGCTGGTCGTGAGCTACGAGTCATTGTTAAACCAGAAGAGATGACCGATGAAGAAGCCACCATCTTGGCATCCAAAATAAAAGATGACCTGGAGAAAAAATTTGAGGTTTTCCCAGGACAAATAAAGATCACCATTATTAGAGAATTTAGAACAGAAGCGGTAACTAAAATCTAATAATTACCCGCAGTTTATTATTCGTTGTTGGTTAAAAAAACAACCATTCTTCGTGCTATTGTGACGCTATAAAAGTGATATAGATTGTTATAATAAGATGTTTTAATATAGATTGACAAGAAGCCTAAAACTTATTATGCTGTTGGTGTTGAGTTGTTGTATCCGCCTATTCTTATCCCGCTAAGCGGGAAGCAATCCGGCGGACATAAGAAACTATAAATTCGTTTTCAACTCATTAACAGTTTCTAATGAAAGGGGGTGAAATCAAAAATGACAAAAGCAGGTTTAATCGCTCAGGTTGCCAAAAAAGCCGGCCTCACCGCCAAAGCCGCTAAAGATGCCGTCAATACCATCTTTTCAACAATGACCGACTCACTCAAAAGAGGAGAAAAAGTTGTTGTTACGGGTTTTGGTACTTTTATGGTTAGAAGAAGAGCCGCCAGAAAAGGGAGAAATCCTCAAACTGGAGCCGAGATTCAAATCCCAGCTACTAAAACCCCTGGTTTTACCGCTGGTAAGACTCTTAAGAGAATCGTTAAGTAAAAAATTTTCTCATAAAAACAGCCCCGCTTTGGCGGGGTTGTTTTTTTTCCCTGTTTTGTTATAATCCAATTATGATAAAAAAATACCTTTTGGGTTTTATTATCGCCTTATTTCTTTTAAGCGTTCCTCTTGTTTTTTATCTCTTAGACCTGTCAACCGCACCGGTTATTTTTGGTCAAGAAAAGGTAGCTTATAATCTTCCATATCCGGGAATTTTACCCGATCATCCTTTATATTTTTTAAAAGCCATTCGTGATCGATTAACCGACATAACCACAAGGGATTTAATAAAAAAAGCCAATGTTTGTCTTCTTTATTCTGATAAACGAGCGGCCATGTCAATGATGCTTTTAAAAAAAGGAAAAAATAAACTGGCAGTGGCCACTTTCTCAAAAGGAGAAAAGTATTTTTTAAGAATCCCCGAACTTCTGGAGAACTCAAAAAAACAAGGAGTTACCCCATCGTCAGATTTTATTGTTACTTTGAAACTAAGCAACGAAAAACATAAGGAGCTAATAGAACAGCTTAAGAATGAGCTTCCCCAAGGGCAGGCGCAGTCAACCGACGAAATTTTTAAAACCAATCAAGACATAAAAGACAAACTGTCTAAGTTATAAACTGCCAAAAACCACCCCTAAGAGCAAAAAGTTCTGTATTAGGGTTAGCCAGTAATGATCAAACAGACCAGAGATAACGATTACTATGAAAACATAAGGATTTTTTTTCCAAGCGTCAAGAACCTGTTTCCAAAATAAGGCAATAATTACCCCCCCCAAAACTAATCCATATTCGGAAAAAAACAGGAGAAAAATGTTATGAACAGGTTGATTAATCAAATCAAAGAACGGTCGAGAAAAATAATTTTGTGCTAAAAGGTAGTTTCCAATACCCGTACCCACGAGCGGATTTTTACCGATAATCACCAAACTGTTTTGAGACAGAACCAACCGTTTTTTTAATGACAGAGGGTCTGATTTGGCCTGAAAAAAAATCAGACACAAGATAACTAATACCAATAATCGGCCAATGACACAAGGACGGCAGATTTTTTTTAAAGGGTTCTTAAGAAGAAACAAGAGGTTAATTAATAGATAAAGTCCAAGAGCGACCTTGGAAAAGGAAAAAAAGACCAGCAAGGAAGAAAGAAAAAGAAAAAAGGTTTTGAGCAACAAATGTTTGTCAAATTTTTTTGTGGTTAAAACAAAGGCGTATAAAAGCATATAAAAACCAGCGAGGGAGTTGGGGTGAGAAAAAGTTCCGTATGGTCGAAGGATTTCTATTCCTAGTAAAGACGCCTTAGCGACCCCGGGGGTTGATAATGATAAAAGCCGTTCGCCGAAAAAATAAAATAAACCCTGGAGGGAGTGTTTGGTAATAAACTGACAGAGGGAAAGGATGAGCTCAAAAACAGCCGACAGAGTAATTGCCCAAAGGGTTGATTTTTTACTGATGACTTTTTTTGAAAAAATATAAAAAACAGTTGCGAGCTGAACCAATCTTAACGATTGATATAAAGCCAAAAATTTATTTTGAGAAAAAAAACAATTGATTAATAAAACTCCCAAAAAAAACAAAATTCTTTTATTACTTACTCGCTTGATAATGGCTTTGAAATTAACAACCAACAAAAAAAGAAAGACAATGTCTACAATATAGATTGTTGGGGCAAGATAATCGACCCTAATTCCCGAAATATAAGAGAATGGGAAAAAGAAATGTTTTCCCAGCTGTGTGGGCAAAAACAGTAAAAAAATAAAAGCAGTCGCTTGTTTAAAATAGTTCCAGTTGTTTTTTTTGATCAGCTGAAGTTTTTTTTTGTTCATTGATATCTAGTTGACGCCCATTAAAAATTTTAACTTTACCAAAAACACCATCATATCCTGGGTCAACAAACACCTTTCTTTCTCTAAGAAATTCAATTGCTTGACGTAGTTTGCTCCCGCCCATTTTTTCGATTTCTTCATACGTTTTTTTCATTAGAATGTCAAACTCTTTAACCGGTAATGAGGTTAATCTTTCGTACTCGGCGTTGGCTTTAGTTGGAGAGTTATTGTTGGTCTCCAATAAAATCTCAAGCAAAGGAACTAAAGAAACAAACGGCCGCTTGGTTTTTTCTTTATCATAGACAAAAGTCAATCCGGCCGAGTTTTTTATTTGAAGAAGATCATTTTTAGAAAAAATCTTTTCTGACAGATCAACCACCCGGTTTTCTACCCCAATTGTTAAGGGACGTTTACAAACAGGGCAAACAACTCCTTTTTCTTTGACCTCTTGAGGGTTATAGCGGATGCCACAGGTTCGATGACCAGACCAGTGATATTTGCCTTCTTCAGGGAAAAATTCAATTGTATAACCAATTTTTAACTTAGAACCGACCCTTTGTCTAATGGCCCCAACAATATCGTTATAAGAAAAATCTGTCACCGGATTGGTATCAGTGGAGACAAAAACGGTTGCTTCTCGTCCCAGTTTTGGGCCGGAGTGAGCATCGGAAAAAGAGACAATACTGCGACCCTCCAAGTCTTTTATCTGCCAGTTCATAATTGGATCTGAGGAAAGACCGGTTTCAATCGCATAAATATGTTGGCTCAACTCGCCAAAAGATTCTTCAATTGAATTAAAGCCAGACTTTGATCCAAAAAGAGAAAACCAAGGGGTCCATATATGACAAGGAATAAATAAAATATTTTCATCAATCTCTAAAAGCAGGGCGAGTAGATCTTTGGAGGAAATACCAAGAATTGGTCGACCATCTGATAAAAGATTAGCCCCTCGTCTTTGTAACTCTTTATTTATTTTTTCCACCACCTCAATTGAGGGCGAAAAAATTAAGTTATGAATCCGGCGAACCTTATCGCCTTGGGTATAGATACTCGATAATTCGGTGGTCAAGATAAATTTGGTTTTTTGTTTGGCTAATTGATAAATACCAGGAGAAACCTCTTTTAAATTTTGCTTGATTTCACGTAGCCACAGAGGATGAGTCCAGTCGCCGGTAGTCACCAAGCCAATGCCTTTTTTGTCGGCCCAGTTGCCAATTTCAAAAAGATCCATTCTTTGTGACACCGCCCGAGAATATTTGGAGTGGATGTGAAGATCGGCAATTATTGACATAAGGCAATTTTACTATAACTTTTAGCCGGTGTCGATTTGATAGAATAAAGATTAATGTTGTTCATTTCTGCCTTATATTTTCTAACCCGACTGATTAATCTTACTCTTCTACCAATTTTTAACGATGAAGCCATATATCTTGACTGGGGTTGGCGAGAGGTTAATCTAAAAGGTCAGCTATTTTATTCTTTGGCTGATGCCAAACAACCGTTTTTAATGTGGGCCTTTGGAATGTTTCAAAAAATCTTTTTCGACCCACTTTTGGCGGGGCGTTTGACCTCGGTGATTACAGGGTATTTAACTTTGTGGGGCTTATATTTTCTTGGTAAGAAATACTTTAGTAAAAAAACCGGGTTGATTACAGGCTTATTTTATACGGTGATTCCGTTTTTTTTACTCTATGACCGGCAAGCGCTAATGGAAAGTGCTATCGCCTGTATTGGTGTTTGGACGATTTATTTTTATTTAAAACTTTATCAGGAAAAAAAAGTTAAAGACGCAGTTTTTTTAGGAATAGTTTTTGGTCTTGGATTTTTTATTAAATCAAGTAGTTTGATTTTTTTTCTAACAATTTTATTAATAACTGTTTGGTTATTTTTGAGAAACAAAAATAGATTAATTTTTGTTAGCAATGTTTTTTTAGCCTTATTGGTCAGTCAGATTGTTTTAATACCACTATATCTGCAAAGTACTTTTTGGCAAACACTATCAACCAATGGCCGATTTTCTTTGACGATGTCCGAACTAATCAGGCTACCTCTTTTAACCTGGTGGAGAAATTTGGTGGGTGCGACTGAAATTATGTTTTGGCAAATAACACCACCAATTTTTTTCTTAATTGTTGTCGGAATATTTTTCTTTATTAGAAAAGAAAAAAAACCAGAACAAAAAATATTATTGGCTTGGTCGTTGATTTCTTTAGGTCTAGTCTTATTAACGGTGAGAAATATTTCTTCTCGTTATTTGGTAGCCTTTTTACCACTAATATTACTTTTTGCGGCTGATAGGACGAATTATTTTATTGGAACTTTATTAGCCATCATGACGAGCATGTTAATGCTTTTGCAGATCTTTAGCCCCGTTAATTATTTTTCTTTTTTGGCAAAAGTTACCCAATATTCGCAAAAAAGCGAGTATGTGACTGGCTGGACGGCTGGTTATGGGGTGAAGGAGGCGATTGGGTATGTTCAGGAAAAAAGCGTTGGTCAGCCGGCTTTTGTGGGTATAAGGATTGATGCGGGCAATCCGGAAAATGCCGTTTTTACTTATTTATATTCGTCAAAAAACCTGCGGCCGGTTTATTTTGACAGCCGGATTTTTAATGTTGATCTAAATAGCTATGACTGTTTGCAATCAAAAATTCCCCTTTATTTTGTCAGTCGGGAAAACCAACTGGCTGGGATGGATAAGTTTATTATTGAAGAAACAAGATTCTATAAACCAGAACGGAAAAGTTATGTTGGTGTTTATCAACTCAAGACAAATTGCCAGGGGAAAACATTGCGGCTAAAATAGGTAATTTTGTTACCTTCCAAACAACCAACTCCAAAAGCTTTTTTTCTGGACTATTTTTTGAATTTGTTTAGGAGGCGTTGATCTTTTTTTTATAACCTTTAGTGTTGGTTT
>CAZPKD010000004.1:17341-20147 GCA_964587115.1 uncultured Gammaproteobacteria bacterium
GTGGAGATGCCGGGAGTTGAACCCGGGTCTAAAGAAACACTTCTAAAAAAGTTTAGTGAGAGATAGAATATTTTTTATCTCTTGTCTGTCTCGGAAAATAATCAAACCTTAACAGACAGTCGGTTGGTGTTTATCGGTCTTTAAGTCAACCGCAAACCCCCAAAGACCTTATTCCGATTGGTTTTCCCTGTTTAGATTGAATCGGACAAAATTCCAAACAGAGGAGCTAATCTTGATTAGTTAACGTATGCAAAAGCATAGTTTTGTCTAGCCAAGAAAGCTTCAGAGGCTTGAATTTCTTCAGCTTCTAGATTTTTCCATTTAACGGATAGGTCCGCTCTCACCCTTTTTAAAAGTGCAAATTCTTTATCGAGTCCCATCATCCCCGTTAGAAACAGTTGCTTAATATAATTAAGCTTACTGTTTCTTACGTCCTCCCGTAGTGAAGATTCGTCTGCGTGGCTGTAAGCCTCGAGACGAACCTGAACGAAGGAGGACCTATCAATATTTTAAATATTCTTTTGCTTCTCTTTTTTCTTCCATGGCTTTGTCTCTTTTTTTCTCAAGTTTTCTTTTCTCAATGTCTTTTCTAGCGCGTACCAAAGCCACCTCTAACTTAACAATTCCATGCTTATTATAGCAGGAAACAGGCGCTACTGTCAAACCTGAGCCTGATTTGATTTTTGTCTTTATTTTCAAGATTTCTTTCTTGTGAAGTAATAGTTTTCTTGTTCTTTTATCATCATAGTTTTGGCCGCGGGCATACTCATAAACCTGGATGTGGGCATTGATTAGATAGGCCTCAGAACCAAGAACCCTAACAAAAGAATCGTCTAATCTTATGTGTCCCGCTTTAACCGACTTTACTTCAGCGCCAGTCAATTGAATCCCTGCCTCGTATTTTTCAAGGCTCTGGTACTCACGGTTGAACTTGCGATTAAAGACTTTCATAGGCTAATTTTATCAAAGACGAGCCTAATATTATTTACACAATTTGTACATGAAGTAGTTTTTGGTTATGTCCCATTTTTTGATTATTTTTGAAGAGCCAAAAGATTTGTATTCCCACATGGTTTGTTGTTCTAATTTTTCGTTTTTGGGAATAATAAAGTAAAGGGTTTGGGCTTCGCCATAATGTTCATAATCTAACGGCTTTTCTCCAATCCAGGAAAGCATATAGCGCAAGGGCATGGCCCGGTTGTCACCCTGAACATGCATGGCTACATTATAAACTCCGTCCCCATCTTTCTTTATTATCGAGGCAGATTTTTTAAAATCAGCCATGTTAAGCCCGTTTTGAAGCGGATGTTTTTCTTTGGTTAGATTCCAACTGTTAAAGTTGATTGCTGCCAAAATCAAACAGGTAACAATAATAAAAAAATCTTTCTTTTTAAAAAGATTGATAACCATTAGGGCAAATAAAAATATTAAAGAAGTGTGAAAAGAAATAAGGTAATGATCATGCATGGTCCGACCATAAACAAATCCGGTTAAAAAAACCAGAACAAAAAGAAAAATAAAAACCGAAAGGGATTTAGTTTGTTTTTTAATGAAAGAGTTGATTGTTGAAGCGGCAATTATGACAAATCCAACCATGCCAAGAACAAGCTGTTTTCCAAACAGAAGCCAGCCCGTAACATAAGGCCAGATATATAAGGTATTATAAATAGGATTTATTTTTTCTGATTTTTTTATTGCTAAGTATTTAAAAAATAACTGAGTGTTAAGGAATTGATGCCTTATCTCAAATAAAAGGAAAGGAAAAATCCCTAAAACAAAACCAGCCAAAACAAAACAATAATAAGAAAAAGGAAACCGGCTTTTTTTGGAGATGGACGGATACAAAATTACCAAAAACAAAAAAACGATCGCCAGATAATGCATCTGGATAATCCAACCAATCATAATTCCTAATAGTAGGGCTATCAGGTTGTTGTATCTTTCTAAAACTATAAAAAAAAGATAAATAATTAGAGTAGAAAAAAATATTGCTGGGTAGGCATTGAAGGTAGCTCTGGCATAGTCAACCATCAATGGGGAAATGGCAAATAAAAAGCCGGCCAATAGACCAACTTCTCCGTTTTTTATTTTTTTACCAAGGAGGTAAAGAAGAGGAATGGTTAAGACAGACAGAGTAGATTGGAAAATCGTTCCCGCGATCGGGTCTCCCTTAAACAAGAAATAAAACGGGAACATAAGATAGTAAACAATTGGCCCGTTATAAAATCCACCCACCGAGGTAATTGGTCCAAGTAAGGTAAATTTTCCTCGCAACATGTCAAGAACTTTTTGTGAGTCGGAGGCTTGGTCGGCAAGAAAAACCGTCAGATCATTCATTCGGTAAAAACGGAGAAATATTCCTAAGTTAATAATAACGAAGAGCAGAAGCAAATAATTTTTTTTTCGCATGGGCTTTTATTATATTATAATTGAGAAATGAAGTTTATAAAGAAACACTCCTTGTTTATTCTTTTTTTATTAGGTCTTATTGTTCGTCTTTCAGTGATTTATTACGACTACAGCTGGGATGTTAACAATCATATGGTTTGGGCAAAAGATCTAATGATGCGCGGACCGATTAATTTTTATGAGACCATTTCTTCCAATGTTTTTGCCTATCCTACTCCAAATTATCCACCCCTAGCAATTTATATTTTTGTCGTTATGAAGAGCTTAAACCCTCTAATCCACAGCCTTTATTGGTGGCTAAATATCACTATTCCTCTTATTCCGTCAAAGTTGATTTTTTTTCTGGAAAAAACTGTTTTCCTGGCCGGACTGATGAAAATCCCGGCAATTTTGGCTG
>CAZPKD010000005.1:0-15128 GCA_964587115.1 uncultured Gammaproteobacteria bacterium
TTTTTAATAAAAGATGTCCCCCTTCGGTAATAAAAATATTAATTACAATAAAAAACATTATAACCTAAGTAGTAATTAGTATACAAATTAAAATAACCGACTCTAGTTTAAGTACCAATTTTCAAGTACCAATGATCATTGAATTTTTCAATTACCAAGGACCAATAACCATTGAATTTAAAAATATTCAATTAATTAAATAATTGGTTATTTAATGAAAATTGAAAACTGGAAATTGAAAATTAAAATCTACTTGATTCCTTGATAAGAGACATAAGGAATAAGACCGAGGTAGCGAGCATATTTAATCTGTTTAGTTAGCTTTCTTTGATGTTTAGCACAAACACCGGTTTTTTCCCGGGTAACAATTTTTTTTCTTGGCGTTAAAAATTTTTCCAGATTTTCTAAATCTTTGAAACTAGGTTCTGTTTTATATTGGCAAAAAAAACACTTCATATTACTTCAATTTTAAATTTAAAATTAAAAATTTTTAATTAGAACGGTATGTCATCAGGATTTACATCCTCATCTTTTGTTTCTTCAATTTCTTCTGTCTTTTCTTTGACAACATTAGTTTTAATTTCGGTCTTAACTTCTTCCTTTTTTTCTTCCACTTTAGCAATCGGAGTCGTGGTTTCGGTCATCCGTCGGCCATCACTAAAAACAATAAAGTCATCAAGAACGATTTCGGCAATCGTTCTTTCTTGGCCATCTCTTCCGGTAAAGGTGCGATAAGTTAAACGGCCTTCCAAATAAACCTTTCTACCTTTAACCAAAAGTTTGCCGCAAAGTTCAGCCAGTTTGTGCCAGGCAACAATGCGATGATATTGGGCTTCTTCTTTAGTTTGTCCTTCGGCCGTTGTCCAAGAACGATTAGTGGCGACACCAAAAGTACAGACAGCGGTTCCGGCAGGGGTATATTTTAATTCAGGATCACGAGTCAAATTACCAATCAAAGTGACACGATTTAATGATCGACTAGCCATATATTTATATTTTTAATAATAAATATCTTAATATTTTTTCGTTGAAATTTAATTTCTTTTTAAATTCTCTTAACTGGGTTTCGTTAAATTCAAGAAGCCAGTTATAAAAAACGGCTTTACGAGTTTTTTTTATAGGAAAGTAAAGGCTTTTTTCTCCCCATTTTTCTTCTTTGGAAATTTTTCCTTTGAGGGAAGTAATTAGCTCTTTGATTTTTGTTAATTCTTCTTCTTGATTGAGAAGAAAGGTTAATTCGTATGTCATATCCTTATCTGTAATATAATACTAATTATGATAGCTAAAATCAACAGCAATAAAGAGAATTTTCAATTTCCACTTTTTAATTTTAATTCAATTTTTAAATTTAAAATTTTAAATTTAAAATTACCGATATTCTTGTTTCTGGTTTTTCTGCTTCTTTATTCGCGCTTTGTAAATATTGGATGGGGTTTGCCTTATCCATTTCATCCTGATGAGAGAAATATGGCCACGTCACTGCAACAACTAAACTGCAGTGAATTTTCAATTTTAAATTTAAAATTTGAAATTAAAAATTGCTTCAATCCCCACTTCTTTGCCTATGGGCAACTGCCTCTTTATTTTGGTTACTTGTTTATTCAGATTTTTCATTTGTCGATCGGAAAGATTAAAGTGCCGGTGACTTTTGAAGAAGCGACAATCAGTCTTAGATCAATTTCCTCCCTATCATCAATAATTAATGTTTTTATTTTGGTAGCTATTCTTAAACTTCTTAAAAAAAAGTCCCTAACTCTAGTAGAAGAAATTATGTCTTATTTAATGATAATTTTTACTCCAGTATTTATTCAGATGGCCCATTTTGGAACAACCGAATCTTTACTGATGCTTTTTTATTCATTGCTTGTTTATTTTTCTCTACGGCTAATAAATAAGCAGATGGAAATAAAAAAATTTGTTTTTTTAACGGGATTAATTTCAGGACTGGCGATAGCGACAAAGGTCTCTTCCTTAGTTTTTTTATTAGTGCCGACATTGGCCATAATATTAAAAATAAAAAATTCCCACTTTGCTAAAGCTTCCGCCTACGCTAAGGCTACGGCGGAGAAGTCGAGGGACGGGCAAAAATCAGAGTTACTGATTAAAATTAAAAATTTTTTAATATCAGTTTTTGTTTTTTGTATATTTTCTATCGTAGTGGGAATAGTTTTTTCACCTCACAGCCTGATTTCGTTCCGAGATTTTTTGACCTCAATGAGATATGAAAGTGATGTGGGTTTTGGAAATATTCAAGTATTTTATACGAGACAGTTTGTAAACACGATTCCGATTATTTTTCAAGGACTTAAGGTTTTCCCATATGCCTTAGGATGGCCGATCTATTTTCTCGCGTTATTTGGTTTGCTTACATTAGATTGGAAAGATAAAAATATAAATTTTCTTCGGCTAGCTTTATTAGTCTATTTTTTACCTAATGCTTTTGTTTTTACTAAATGGACCAGATTTATGGCCCCGGTTTTTCCTTTAATGCTTATTTTTGCCATACTAATAATATCAAATATCAAAGATCAAATACCTGCCTGCCGGCAGGCAAGGTCAAAACTAAGTTCAAAGTTTAAAGTTTTTCGTTTTACACTTGGCTTTGCGCTTTGCGCTTTGATCTTTGCGATGATCATTCCGGGTATTGCTTATTTATCTATTTATCAAAATCCCGATGTGAGAGTGGTGGCGTCAAATTGGATTTACAAAAATATTCCATCAGGGAGTTATTTACTTTCGGAGACGGCCAATGTTATAGATTTACCTCTTAACCCAGAAAATTATCAATATAAATCTTTTGATTTTTATCATCTGGACGAGTCCAAATTTTTATTGGAAGATTTAAAATTCCAGACAGACAAAGCTGATTATATCTTTGTTCCTTCCAGGAGAATCGTCATGAATCATCCACAAAATATTTATCCAAAACTGAACGAATACTACGACAAACTTTTTTCTGGGAAACTGGGTTTTAAAAAAGTAGCCGAGTTTAGCTCTTATCCAAAAATAGAAATATTTGGAAAGAAAATTATTGAGTTTCCTGATGAGGTAGCCGAAGAGACCTGGACGGTTTTTGATCACCCCGTAATTAGAATTTATAAAAAAATATGAGTAAAGAAAAATTAGCTCGTTTCATTTCTTTTATCTTCGGCCCAATTTTTTTATGGCCTTTAATTTTGTCTTTGTTTATTGAGAAAAGTAATCTGTCTCTCTGGCAGCAACAAAGGATTTGGGGAGTAGTTTTTGTTCTGGAATTCGTTATTCCGATGATTCTTTTTTTTATTGCCTTAAAAACAAAATTAATTGGCGATTTTGATATGACCAAAAAGGAGGATCGACGCCTACCAATACTGGTTTTTGCTGGAATAACTATTATTTGTTTACCACTAATTCGTTTTTTTGGTAATAGCCAAATATTAAACTATTGTTTATTGGTGTTTTTAATATTTACTGTCAATGGTTTGATTACAATTTTTTGGAAAATCAGTTCTCATATGGCCGTTAATACCACAACGGTAATTTTGATTAATTATTTTTTTCATTGGCAATATTGGTATCTGATTATTATGATTCCGATTATTTTTTGGGCAAGACTTTATTTAAAAAGACACACGATTGCGCAACTTGTCGGCGGATTTTTAATTAATGGAATACTACTGCTTTACTTCTTATATGGCCAAAGTTACTGGCGATTGTAAAATCCTTTTTTTAAAAACTGGCATTCTAAGCAGTGGTGATAAAATGGGCAGACGATAGTTTGGCAACCAACTTCTTTTCCTTCTAAAATCAGCAGGACTCTTTCGACATGGCGCATGAGTGATCCTTTTAAATAAATCAGATCATCTTTTTTGATAATCTTTTTTAAAACATTGGCTGCCTCGTTGACGTTGTTAACCGAAAAAACATTCTCTTCTGTAAAACCATTTCTGATGGCTTCAACGGCAACATTTTTTTGTAATGGTCCGATAGTAATTAAATAATTAATTTTTAAACCCGCAACATATTGGCCAATCTTTTGATGTTCTTCTTTGGCTTTCTCTAGTTCCCCCATTTCGGCAAGGACAGCGATTTTGCGTCCTTTTGTATATTTAATTTCTGATAATGTTTGTAAACCAGAAATGGTTGAGGCAGGGCTAGCTCTTAAAGAATCGTTTAAAACCTTTGTCCCTAAAGGACCATCTTCAAAACTCATTCGGCCAGGTAAAGGGATAATCGATTCAACAACATTTTGAAAGGAGCGATTGTTTTGAAAACCGAGAGTGCGATAAACAGCACAAGCAGCAAGAATATTATAAACGTGATGACGGCCGATTAGCCGAGTTTTTATTTTGAGAACGGGGCCTGTTTCAATTCTTTTCCCGCCAGTGCTCATTTCATTGCGCGCTGTCGGGATCCCTTGAATTTCGACACCCGTTCTACTTAATAAAATCTCAAATGATAACTCTTCAAGAGATAAGTTAATATTTTTTGCCTGAATGTCGTTATTTTCAGCAAGACCATAAAATATTATTTGAGCCTTGGTATGCTTGGCCATTTTTCTAACATTGTCATCGTCGCCATTTAATATGGCGACGCCATTTTTTGGTAAAGCTTCAATTAACTTTCTTTTTTCCAAAATTAAATTTTCCAGTGAACCGAGATGTTCTTTGTCTGTGTGGACGGGAGAAATCCCAGTAATAACGGCAATTTTCGGTTTAACAATTTCTAAGTGGCGAGACATTTCACCAGGTTTGTCTATTCCTAACTCAAAAACAACATATTTTGTCCACAAGCCGACTTTCAAAGCGGTGATTGGAACATTATAGATAGTATCGAGATTAATATCGGTTACGGTGGTGGGATATTTTGATGATAAAACTTTGTAAATCAGTTGAGTGGTGCTAGTTTTTCCTTGACTACCAGTAATCGCGATTTGAGTTGCCGAACAAGAGTTTAACCAATGACGGGCTAAAAATCGTCTGACTAAATGAAAGGTTTTTTTTATCATGGGGCCCTTTTTATTTGGTAACCATCAGAACTGTCTTTTATTAAAAAACCTTTTTCAATAATCTGTTTTCTCATTTCGTCAGATTTTTTGAAGTCTTTTTTTTCACGGGCAAGTTGTCTTAATTCTGCCAATCCAATTATTTCTTCTGGAATTTTTTCTTCTCTTATTTTATCCAAATCTAAACCGAAGACTTTATCAAACCGGTTAATTAATTCTAGTTTACTTTTAGAGTTAAGATCGCTTTTAATAGCGGTCCAAAGAACTGCCAAAGCGCTGGGGATTTCGATATCATTTTCCAGCGCTTTTTTAAAATCATTTTCATACTTGGCTATTTGATAATTTTTTGTCAAATCAGTTGTTTCTTTTTTTAGATCGACGATCATTCGTCTTAAATTATTTAGGGTATTTTGCGATGCTTCTAAAGCTTCCCAAGAAAAGTCTTGACGGGTACGATAATGAGCCGTCAAAAATAAATATCTTAGTGCCAAAGGATCAAAACTTTTTTTTAGGATTTCATCAAGCAGTAGTCCGGTTCCCTCGGACTTGGCCATTTTATTATTATTAATGGTTAGGTGTTCGTTATGGAGCCAGTAGTGGACAAAAGGTTTTCCGTTAGCTGACTCACTTTGGGCGATTTCATTAGTATGATGAATACTGATATGCTCAATGCCACCCATATGAATATCTATCGTGTTTCCTAAAAGAGCTTTACTCATCACACTACATTCTATATGCCAACCAGGAAAGCCGTCACCCCAGGGAGAGGGCCAGGTCTGCAGGGCATTTTTGTGGGCACCTTTTTTAAAAAACCAAAGACTGAAATCGGTGAAATGTTTTTTTTGCGGGTCGTCTATTTTTCCTTTACCAACACCTTTGATGTTTAAATCAATTTTTTGCTTGTTAAGCCGGTTATAGTCTTTAAAGGTAGAAACGTCAAAATAAATCGCCAGCTCGGTTTTGTAAGCGTGACCTTTATCAATTAAAACCTGAATCATGTCAATCATTTTTTGAACATATTGAGTGGCTCTTGGTTTGTGGGTTGGTGGGACAATATTAATTCTTTGACAATCTTCTTCAAAGATTTTTATATATTTATCGGCAATTTTTTCTGGGGAGATTTTTTCCCTTTGGGCGGCTTTTTCCATCTTGTCTATCCCTTCATCTTGATCGCTGACAAGGTGGCCAACATCGGTGTAGTTGCGAACAAAATCTACTCGATAACCAAAATACTCTATTGACCGCCGGATTAAGTCGGCCATGACCATGCCACGAAGGTTACCAATATGTTGTGCCCAATAAACGGTTGGACCACAGTGATAAAAAGTAACTTTAGGAGGATTGAGAGGTTTAAATTCCTCGTATTTTTTTGATAAAGTATTATAAAGCTTCATGAAAGTTATTTTACTTTTATTGCTTAATTAATTCAATTACGACGACAGAGTTTGCCGACATAATAATTGATTTGTTTAAAATATAGTTATCAATTAACTGATTGGTAGTCACGGTTTTTCCTTCAAGATTAGTCTCAATAATTGTATAGTTGCCTGGGATTAAGTTTACAAAACTTACCGGCACCATTTCAGTATTGCGGTTATCCTGATCATAGTTAACAAGAACAAGGGTGGTTTTATTTTTTTCATTACTAGCAATTGCCCTTACAAAAGTACCCTCACCGGTAACTGAAAGACGAGCTCGGCCTAAAGAGTTTAATAAATTTAAGGCGTAATAGCGGGGTTTTTTTTCACCTTGATAAGTTAGTAGTCCCCAGCTTGGATTTGGACCATCTTTAATCTCAAAAGCAAAGGCCATCTGGACATTTTGTTCAATCAAATTTCTGATTGACGCCACTGTGTGAGCCGCGCCGATGTTGGTATCGGCAATTTGATTAGGGGCTGAGTCATATGCCCACTCGCTAATTATTTTTGGCAGGTGTTGAAAACGGATATATTTTGGACTAGATAACCATCTGTTGATATTTTGAACATCCTGAAAAAAGTCATCTGGTTTGGTTGAATAATGATGCCAGGATAAAAAATCGATTCTTAAATTTTTTTCTATAATGAAATCTGCAAACACTTGAATCCAATTCTTATAAGCGGCAGTTGTAGTTGGCCCACCAATGAGAAAATGGTTAACGTTTTGTGCTTTTTGGGCGCCAACGACAGAATGATAATAAAGGTCCTGATAGCTTTTTTGTCCAGGATATAAACTCCATTTTCCAAAGGTTTCTAGATCTGGTTCATTCCAAACTTCATAGTAAATATCTTCGAGTAATGGACCGGTAACTTGGCCACAAAGACGGGTATTTTTTCCACTGTAATGTTCAATAGTTTTTTGAACGACAAAGGACCAATCGTTCCAGTTTTTTGGTTTAGAAATAAGAGAACTGTCACCAGATAATACCTCTGGCATGTATCCTAGGGAGAAAAAAGGTTTGGCTCCGGTGTGATAAATATCACAAACAGTTTGATCTAACTTTTGCCAATCAAGTCTCAACTGTTTGTCGGAACCACGTTTGATTACATCATAAAAGTCATAAATGTGATCAATACGGATATAACGAGGAAAAAGACCAGCAATCGGCGGGACAACATTTTCCAACATTCTTTTATCTGGTTCTTCTCCGCCCTGAGCTAATGCTTTCCAATTTGCGGGGATAATACCAATAACTTTTCTCGTATCAACAACAATATTGGCTTTTATTGGGGAGGCTTTAGAAAAATATTGAAAACTCTTAAAAAGAATGATTGGAATACCAATGATAATTATAATCCTGATTGCCCACAAAAATATTTTTTTTATCTTCATATTATGGTGCTAGTCGGTTGGTATCTCTGGGAAACAGAGTCGCCTCTTTAGTATTTTGGAAACCAATTATTTTTGCCGTCAATCTTTCCAATCCTAGTCCGATGCCACCCTCACGAGGCATACCATATTTGAAAGCTTGTAAATAATATTTATAGCCTGGATGATCGGGATTGCCACCAATGGTTTTTAGTTGCTCAATTAGTTTGTGATAACGATGTTCTCTTCTCGTTAGAGTGGCAATTTCCACTCCCCGCAAGATTAGGTCAGCTCGGTCGGCCACTTTAGGATTTTTTTCGTTTCGATAATGGTAAAATTTCATATGTGAAGATGGAAATTCGGTAATAAAAACCGCTTCACTGCCCCATTTTTTAGCCGCATATTCACAGATAAATCTTTCTTCGGCCGGAATCGGATCTTTTTCCTCTCGGGTATCTTTACCAGTTTCCTTAAAGTAAAGTTCGTGCAATTCCTTCATGGTAATTTCCGGAATTTTTTTTATCAATTTTATCTTAGTACTTTTTAAAAGTTCCAATTCTTTTTTATGAGTTGTCCAGATTTTTTCATTGACATAGTTTAATAAATCACCTTGTAGTTTTTTTATATCGGCAAAGGAATCAATAAAACCCATCTCAATATCTACCGTTATGAATTCAGTCATATGTCTGGTGGTCATCGAGGGTTCAGCCCTGTAGGTTGAGCCAAATTCGAAGACTCTTTCAAGACTGGGGACCATCATTTGTTTATAAAATTGGGCTGACTGGGCCAAAGAAGCCTGTTTGCCAAAATAATCCAATTTGAAGACTTCAGCTCCACCCTCAGTGGCTTCGGCTAGTAATTTTGGACTGTGAAATTCTATAAAATCTTGTGATTTTAAAAAGTCGCGAATATAATCGCCAATGCCTGCTTGGATTTTCCAAATACCCCGCTCAGTAACATTTCTTATATTGGCCGCTTTATTATCAAACAGTGTTTCCAGATTTTCCGGACGATGGTCGATCGGTTTATCAACCTCGATCGGAGTGACTTCTTCAACCGGAACATCGACGGTAATTTTTGGATCGTGAATTTCAACGCCACCGCCGGCTCTTTTATCTTCGACGACAGTTCCCTCAATAGTCAAAACCGTACCGTTTTGGAGTTTTTTTAATTTTTGCGTTTCAACGGATTTTTCATCGAGGATTTGAATTAAACCATGTCTATCTCTTAAAATCAAAAAGGTCATTCCTCCGAGAGCCCTTTTATTATGGAGCCAACCAGCAATCAAAACCTTTTTACCGATATGTTTTTTTAACTCTGATGACAAAAGTCGATTTTTATACATAATTTTTAAAAAATGATAATATTCATTTGTGCCCTCCTTCGTTTAATAAGACAGAACTTCGTAAGGGCATAAGAATCTGTATTAACTCGTTAACCCGTTAATATGTCACTCGTTAACAGATTCTAATGTCGGAGTGGCCGGACTTGAACCGGCGACCTCACGGTTCCGAACCGTGTGTTCTGGCCATCTGAACTACACTCCGTAAAAAATAAAAGCGCAGATATCTTTTTTTTAGACAATCGCCTGGGCCCCACATAAAGTGGGTGAGGCGGTCTAAAAAAAATGGTATCGAGCTTTTAATCAATACAGATATTCTAACAAATTTATTGCTTGCCAGAGGCCGGTTTGACCTCAACTTGTTCCCTTTTGGCCACTTTTTTAGCGGAAAAAATACTTCGTCTTTCTTTTCCATGAGGAATTTCTTGCCATAGACCCGCCCGCTTTTTTTCTTCTGCTTGTCTTTTTTTTGTCTGGGTTTCATATATTTCTTGACGCACCTTTTGCATTTTTTTACCTCTCTCTTCTTGAAGAGACTTTTCTTCCCCACTTTTGGTTAACTGGAAAAGCCGCTTGCGCAGACTCTCAGTTTTGAATTTATCCTGATTGTCATACTTTTGCTGGAGTTTATTTAAATCTAAAGGGGTGTTATTTTTTTTCTTTAATTCGTCAATTTTTTCTTTGGTTGGTTGATTGCTTTGTCCTTGGCCAAGAGCATTTTCCAGAATTTTTAGCGGACTAAAGGTTTGGGCCACTTGCTTACCGGCATTTTTTGCCGTTGTTTGGCCCATTTCAACAAGCTTTTCAAATGTATCATCAACAAATTGACCTTTTGCCATATACTAAAAATATTTAATTTTCAATTACCAATTTTCAATTTTCATTAAAGATTTAATAACCAATTTACAATTTAATTAATTAGTGATTAGAAAATTTAATGGTTATTGGTATTTGTAAATTGAAAATTTTAACTTCACATTCCCAACATCGCTTTTCCTCTTTTGGACATTTTGTTCATGTCCCAAGGGGGATCAAAAGTAAGCTTTAAGTCAATATTTTTTTCCTCGAATCCCAACTCTTTCAAACGACCCCTGATTTCAGCTTCAATTAGCCCAAAAAGCGGACAACCAGGAGTGGTTAATGTCATGGTAATTTTGACCCGATTATTTTTTAAATCGATTTTATAGATTAAGCCCATCTCGGTTATCGGGATGTTAAGCTCCGGGTCAGAGACTTTTGCCAAGACAGACCAAACTTTTTTTTCAGTAATTTTTGACATACTTTTAGTATAGCATTAAGCTATAATTAACTTATAGAATTTTATATTGACAAAAGCTCGATATCCTTTTTTTTAGACCGCCTCACCCCATCTGAAGAGGGGGCCCAGGCGATTGTCTAAAAAAAAGATATCTGCGCTTTTAAAATTAGAAATTAAAACTTAAAAATTGATTTTAAATTATAAATTTGAAATTAAAAATTCATTTATGAATACTTATAAACTACGCTTTGTTCCTTTAGGTGGTGTTGTTGGCGTTACCAAAAACATGTATGTCTATGAACTTTATCAGAATGATAAGTTAGCCGATATTTTAATCGTTGACTGTGGGATTGGTTTTCCTCAGGAAAAAGAACTGGGCGTTGACTTTGTTATTCCTGACATTAGTTATTTAGCCGATAAAAAGGACAAAATTAGAGCCATTCTTCTTACTCATGGTCACGAGGATCATACTTCAGCCCTACCCTATCATTATCAAACTTTAGGTCGGCCACCAATATATACCAGCAAACTGACGGCGGTTTTTGTAGAAAACAAATTCAAAGAGTTTAAAAATTCTGTAAAGATAAATCAGGTTGATTATAAAAAAGAATACCAATTTGGAAATTTTCGGGTGAGTTTTATTCAGTTGACCCATTCGATTCCAGATACGACCCATATTCTTATTAAAACTCCAGTTGGCAATATTTACCACGGCTCAGATTTTAAACTGGATTTGACACCCCCATATGGTCCACCACCTGATTTTGCGAAAATTGTTAATGCCGGTAAAGAAGGAATTTTATGTCTTCTTTCCGACTGTTTGGGAGCGGAAAGAGAGGGTTTGACGATGTCTGAAAGTGCCATTGGTCAGACAATAGAAGATGAAGTGAGAAATACAAAAGGTAAGTTTATTTTAACGACCTTTTCTTCGAATATTTCCCGGATCAGGCAATGTGTTGAGGCGGCCATAAAATTTAATCGAAAAATTGTTTTTTTGGGCCGGTCAATGAAAGAAAATACTAAGCTTGCCTCTGAAATTGGTTATCTGCCAATTCCTTATAACTTTTCCGTTGAAGAAGCCGGGGTGGGTAAATTGCCGCCCAATAAAGTTTGTCTGATTGTTGCTGGATCGCAAGGACAGTATAATTCCGCTCTGTCAAAACTGGCCAACAACCAGAATCGCAATATAAAACTGAAACCAGGCGATAAGGTTATTTTTTCCTCTGACCCCATCCCTGGTAATGAGACGGAAATTTATGCTTTGATTGAGCAACTGTCGGTGATGGGAGTTGATGTTGTTTACCAAGATATTCAAGAACAACTTCACGCCTCAGGTCACGGTAACCAAGAAGACCTAAAGTTTTTGATTCGTTTTACCAATCCTAGATTTTTTATTCCTATTGGTGGGGCAATCCGTCATCAGCAACGTTATCAGAAATTGGCGGTTGAGTTGGGCTATAAGAAGGAAACAGTTTTTCTACTAAATGAAGGAGAAACAATGACCTTTACTAGAAATAATGCCCTTCGAGGTCAAAAGATTGAAACAAAAAATATTTACGTTGATGCATATGGTGTTGGCGATGTGGGAAATATTGTTTTGCGAGATCGAAAAACTATCTCTAGCGAAGGTATGGTGGTCGCTTTCTTAATAGTTAATAACCAAGGACAATTGTTGACCCAACCAAGATTGATTTCCCGTGGTTTTGTCTTTGAAAAAGAAGAAAGTCAGCTTTATCAGAAAGCCATCAAAGAAATTCAGATGATTCTTAAACCGGCAAGACAAACTATAAATCTGGACAATATTAGAAAAGAAGTGATTAATAAATTAGAGGACATTTTTTATAAAGAAAAAGGTCGTCGCCCATTGATTGTCGCCGAAGCTATCCAGATATAATTTTTATGGCTCTTTTACCAAAAAATTTAAAAGAAATTTCTTTATTTTTAGAACGTCTGCCTGGTATTGGCGAAAAAACTGCCAATCGTTTGGCTTTTTATTTATTGAGAATGCCAGAAGCAGATTTAAAAGACTTTGGTAAAGCTTTAATTGAGTTGAAGGAAAAAACTAAATATTGTCAAAGCTGCTACAACTTTACCGAAGATGATATTTGCAATATTTGTGAAGATACAAAACGAAATCAAAAAGTTATTACTGTCGTTGAATCGGTCTTAGATATTCTTTCTTTTGAACATGGTGATATTTATCAAGGAGTTTATCACGTTCTTCATGGTCGGATTGATCCATTAAACAGGATTGGCCCCGAAGATATCTATATTACTCCCCTATTATCAAGAATAAAAAAAGTTAAACCCGAAGAAATAATTTTGGCAACCAACCCGGACATGGAAGGCGAAGCAACGGCAATGTATATTCGTAATAAACTTGAAGAGCTTAAAAAAACGACCCACTTAAGTTTTAAAATAACTCGTCTTGGTTATGGATTGCCCATAGGAGCCAATCTTGAGTATGCCGACTATATGACTCTTCGCAAATCCCTCGAAAACCGCAACCAATATTAAAAAATGAAGTTTATTTTTCTTATTTTACAATGATTCTAGGGTATTTTTTATTAAAGGAGCAACGGATACAATCTCTAGTTTGGGAAAGTTCTTATTGAGGGCGATTGTATTTGTGGAAAAAAACTTTTCGATTGGTGATTTTTGCAATTTTTTTTCTGCGTCTGGTGAAAAATCATGATGAACAACGGCCGCAACAACTTTTTTAGCGCCCTGCTTTAAACACAGTTGGGCGGCATTAATAAGAGTTGTTCCCGAGGTGGTGAGATCATCCACTAAAACAACCATTTTATTTTTTACCTCACCATAAAGAGCCATGGCTTCTGATTTATGAATGTGGGTTAGATCACGTTTTTTCTCGATAACATTAAGGTCAAAATCTGCTTTCCCAAAAAAATACTGGCCGAATTTTCTGGCCCTTTCGACCCCACCTTGGTCCGGTGAGACAATGGCGACAGATCTATTATCAAGATATTTTTTAACTTTCTCCGCTAAAAAAGGAAGGGCCGATAAATTTTTAAAAGGAATGGAAAAAACACCTTCGGTAGCCTCGTCATGTAAATCGATCGTGTAAATTTTGTCGAAACCGATCGATTCAATAAAGCGAATTACGACATTGGCGGAAACACATTCACCAGAACGATGTTGGACGTCTTGTCTGGCATAACCAAAATATGGGATGACGCCAATAACCTTTTTGGCCTCCTGTCTTCTTAGAGCGTCGCAAAAAAAGAAAAGTTCCATTAAATTTGTGTCCGTAGGATTGGCTGTCGGTTGAATAATAACACAGGTATGGTTTTTAACTTCGTCTTGAATTCGGACTCTTACTTCAGAATTATGAAAACGGGTTATCTCAGCTTTAGCTAAAGTCAGATTAAGAAGTTTAGCCACTTCTTGTGAAAGTCTGATGTTAGCGGTTCCGGAAAAAAGTTTGATCATTGCTGTTGACTGCTGATTTCAATTAATTTTCTGGCGGCTAATTCCTGAGTTTTTTTTACAGCGTCGTTTATAACTTCGGCAATCCGATTTTCAATTATGCCATCAACCTCAATTTCTTGGATCACTTGATCACCACGAACCGCCACTTTAACGCCATTTTTCTCCACAATTACCTGCTCCTTTTTTAAAGCCTCTTGCATAAGCTGAGCCTGTTTTTGTAATTTTTGTAAATCTCCTAAACCAGATAAAGGATTGTTCATTTTTTTTAAATAATTATTAATATTTTATTTACTTCTTAAATTATAAAACTCTACCATGGCAGTCTCAAGGGGTAAAGATTCGATTGGAGTAATCCTGAGATTTTGATAGGCCTCAGTTAATAGTTTGATTAACTTTAAAGTTTCTTTTAAGGTCAGATTAGACTTAATTTCTTCTTCAAATTTCAAACCATTTTTGGAAAGAAGCAAAAACCTAAGTTCTTCTAATGTTTGTTCAATCAAAACCTTAATGCTGCCCCCATTTTCGTAAAAGTCATTTAACCAACTTAATATCTCTTTTAAATTTTGCTTTTCAATCAGTTCCAAAAAATTTTGACGTGAAACTCCTAAAAAGTTTTTACCCTCGTCATAAGTTAATTTTTGTTGAATAACCAGTTCTTCCAAAATCTTAGCGGCGTCGCGGAAAGAACTTTCGCTAACTGAAGGAATCAGTTTTAAAAGTTTGTCATCAATAGTAATTTTTTCTTGATCAATAATTCTTTTTAACATTACCAAAATGTCTTCTCGACTGGCTTTGCCAAAGTTAACCAATGTGCAACGAGAAATAATAGTTTTTGGGACTTTTTCTTTATTAGTGGTTGCTAAAATAAAAATCACTGATTTAGGAGGTTCTTCCAGAGTTTTAAGAAGGGCATTAAAGGCTTCATTAGTGATCATGTGAGCTTCATCAATGATGAAAACTCGGTGGCGGGTCGTCATTGGTAAAAAGTTTGATTCGCGGATAAGGTTTTTGATATCGTCAATTCCTCGGTTGGAAGCAGCGTCAAGTTCAACAATGTCAACCGAAGAGGAGTTGTCAATACTTTGGCAGTTCGAACAATGATTACAGGGTTCAAAAGATTTATTTGATTTATCGGCAAATTTATTATTGAGGCAGTTTATCGCCTTAGTGAAAATTCTTGCCGTTGAGGTTTTACCTGTTCCCTTTTGTCCCACATAAAGAAAAGCGTGCGATAGCTGTCCAGTTTTAAGAATTCTTCCAATAATTTCCCTAACTTTTTTGTTATCAATTTCCTCAATTGTGTG
>CAZPKD010000005.1:15228-19663 GCA_964587115.1 uncultured Gammaproteobacteria bacterium
ATGGCGTGTTCAATAAGAAAAGCCATTATTTGATTGACTTTTTTATTACGTTCGGCGGCCAATAAAACTGCCTGTGGATAACAGATAAAAATCTCACCAATAAGATTATCGTTTGATTGGTAAGGAAAAGCCAATACTGGGAGGGCAACATCCTCTTTTTTATATTTAGCGGCGATCTGTCTCATTTTGTTTCTTCCAACAAAGACAAGATTAATATCATACTCAAGGGAAACGCCCCGACCAGCAATAAAGTCAGAAGCAGTTTTTTTTATGAATTTACGATCGATCTTATAACGAGATGGACAGGTAATATTGATCATATTTTTCGATGATGACGATTTTTTAGTCTTTCTTTTTCCTGTTCTTTTCTGAGAATCGACGGTTTTTTGTAAAAGAGCCTTTTTCTTACTTCGGTGACGATATCTTCGTCAATAAACATTCGGGTAAATTTCCGAAAAAGCGCATCCTTTGACTCACCCTTTTTCTTAGCAATTAAAACCATAATTACACCCCCAAACTATAATTTTAAATTTGAATAACCTTTTAGCTATTTTATTATATTCCCTTGACTATTTCAATCATCTTTTGGAGAGTTAAAGAGGTGGGAATGGCCTTTGGATTGGTGGATGAACCATTAAGAAGCATATTCTTTGACATGTGCAAAAACCAAGTTGCCTTAGGATCAATTTTGACCAGTTTATTATATAGAGGTGTTAAATCGTATTTTCTCGTGGGAATGGTTTTAATTCTAATAAACTTTCTTACCGGGTCGCGTCTAATAACACAGGTAATCCCTTTTTTTTGGGCTAATTTCATCACCTCTTCATTAGATGATTCGATAGCTAATGTTTTCCCCCAAACAGATGTAAAAATCAATCCTTTGTCAATTTCTTTTTCCGCCCTTATTTTGTTTTTCATAATCAAAAGCGCCGCCTCCAAGAAAGGATAGATTGCCATAGTAACTTTTAGGTCGTCTTTTAGCCTTACTTTTAGGCCGTCGATTAGTTGGTATAAGGTAAAATCATAGACGTCAGCCGTTGGTTCGGGAAAGTAAACTTCGTTAAAGTTATCAATAGCGGTCACAAACTCAACCATTCTTTCCAGCGCCGAAAGATCTTTTTTATCAATCAATTCTTCCTGACAAAGGTATTTAAATATAACCTCGGTGGCGGAAAGCCTTTTGGCATATTGATGATGATCAAATTTACCCATACCGGTGTCGACATAGATAAAGTTTTTTTCCGCATCAACCGGGTGGTTTTCAACAATAGTTTGTTGGGGAATAAAGATAAGATCGGCTTTCTGCCAACCGGGTAAATATTTTTGAATAAGCCAGCAAGAAGCAACACTATCTAGGTCAGCCGAAACATGAGTAACCAAGGTATTCATATTGATATTTGATTTTTGATCTTTGATATAGTCTGATCAAGTGTGGTTAGAACTGCATTACTTGAGGATCTCTGCTTTATCTCAACCTTATTCCCAGTTCTTTTAGACACGACGACTCGATATGGGAGGCCGATAAGATCGGCCGCGGCAAATTTTTGCCCCGCTGATAAATCTTGGCGATCGTCAAACAAAACTTCAATATTATTTTCTTGAAGGACTTGATAGACTTGATGAACTTTTGACTTTACCGAACTATCATTTAAATCCAAGCCAATCAGGTGAACCATAAAAGGAGCGACGGCTTTTGGCCAAATAATTCCTTTTTCATCATGATGAATTTCAATTATTGTCGACATAGTTCGACCGATACCAATTCCATAACATCCCATATAAAAAGGTTTTCTCTTACCATCAACATCCGTAAAAAGAGCATCCTTCATTTTTTTAGAGTAATAATAGCCAAGTTGGAAAATATTCCCAACCTCAATTCCTTTTTTTTCAATTAATCTTTTTTTTTCATCATTGGTCAATTTTTTTCGGTCAATTATTTCTTCGTGAACGGCTAAGGAAGAATCGTTATTGGTTAAAAATTTACTTTCACCGGCGTCTGATTCGACGACAAACTCGTGACAGTAGTCACCGCCAATATAACCATTATCAGACTCAACAATGATAGTTTTTAAACCACAACGGTCAAAGATTTTTTTATAAGTTATTTTCATTTTTTCGTATTCTTTTTTAAAATCTTTTTCATCGGTGTGAAACGAGTAGGCGTCTTTCATAATGAACTCCCGGACTCTTAATAGTCCCCCTTTTACCCTTAATTCATCACGGAACTTGGTTGAAAATTGATAGATATTAAAAGGAAGATCTTTGTAACTGATTTGAAATTTTCTGACCACATCAACAAACATTTCTTCAGCGGTTCCCCCAAGGGCAAATTCTACTTGACGTCTATCTTTAACTCTCATTAATTCAAAACCGGTAGTTTTTGTTCGATTGGTCTCTAACCATAGACTAAGCGGATGTAGAACTGGTGATAGCATCTCTTGCGCCCCAGTTTTGTCCATCTCTTCTTTAATAATGGCGATAATTTTTTGTTGAACGATTTGGCCTAGAGGTAGAAAAAAATAACGACCGCCAGTTGATTCTCTTATAAAGCCTGCCTGATAAAGTAATTTATATGATTCGGCCGTCGCATCTTTAGGAGCAGTTTTTACAGTCTTTCCAAAAAGTTTTGAATAAAGCATATATGGAAGTTATTTTAAATTATTCCGGCATTTTTTACAAATTGAAGATGAGTTAGATACATAGAGTGTAGCGGAGATGGTAGTCTATTTTGTTTAAACCATCCGTATTGGGCCATTTTTTTATGATCTCCGATTTTCACTCTTTTAGGATCAACCTCAATCGCAAAAATAATCGCTATCCAATGAGTCTTTACCCCATTTGCCGTTCTCAGTAAGTTATTGACTCCAACTAATTTTAGTTTTTTTACATTCACACAGTATTCTTCCTTAATTTCTCTTTTAACGGTTTGTTCAAAGGTTTCTCCGACTTTTATTGCTCCTCCACCACAGTTCCATCGACCCCGTTCATCTTTGCATTTGTCGGTTCTTTGATGAAGAAGTAAGTTTCCTTTACCGTCGTGGCAATAAAAAACGCAGGTGACGCCTATATAATCAACTCCTAGCTTTAGCATAAACGACATTATACAAACAAACGCTATTGATATAAACTCAAAATTTTATTGTGTTGACAGTCAATGGCCCAAAATTTGTTGCCTATAATCCATCGACATATTTATTCCAATGTTTTAAAACATTGGAATATGGCAATGATTTCGAGAAATCTTTTGGATGAGGAAACATTAGAAAAACTGTTTAACTTATTTTTTGAAGTGATGGGTAAAAGCAAAGATAAAAACGAATTTAGACAGATCACTAATAACATATTATCTCTTACGGAAAGAATAATGATTGCCAAAAGAATTGCCATTATTTATCTCTTAACTAAAAAAATTGATTACAAGATTATTTGTGAAGTGTTAAAAGTTTCCGCTTCGACTGTATTTAAATTCCGTTTCTTCTTACAAGAAAATAGTCAAACAACAACAGTTGTAAATAAAATATTAAGAAATGAAAAAATTACAGAATTTTTAGAGGAAATAATATTAACTTTGTATACTCCGGGAACTCCTGGCATCAATTGGTCTCAAGCGAGAATTGCCAAATTTAAATTTGAACAGAAAAAAATAAAAGGAATGTAATTCATTACAATGTTTTAAAACATTGTAATGGAGTGAGTTAATTTTTTTGTGCAATAGTCTTCAGGACAGTACGCAAAATTGCTTGGGGAGTAATGTAGGAAGTGTCTATCACGAGGTCATAATTTTTAGGATCAATTAATTTAGATGATTTAATCTTATGGATCTTTTCAATCTTGGCGAACCAATTTTTTTGTCTTTCTTCAACCCTTTCCCTAGCTCTTAAAAAAGTGACTTTTTCCCTTTTGGCAAAGCGCTTGTAGCGGATATCATCTTTACAGATAAGCAAGATTTTTAAAACATCTGGACTACCTTTAGCCATCATCCCTGATAACCAACCGTCAATAATTAGTTTTCCAGGAGCGCGGATTTTATCTCTAACCTGATAGTCAACTTCTTTGGTTAATTTTTCATTTTGTTCTTCAGCTCCCTCAATAGAAAGATCTTTGTCTTTAACATAGTCGCGAAAAAACTGACCGGTAGAGATGGTTGGCCAACCGAGTTTATGACAAAGATTTTGGAATAAGGTAGATTTACCAGTACAGATCTTTCCGGAGATAGTAATCTTGTTGTAACGCACTTAGTTAATTTTAAATTTAAAATTTTAAATTACTTATGTTTATAACCGAGTTTGTCGAGGACTTTTCCGACAGTTTCCAAAGGTCCTGAACGATAGGTGTCGATAACTAGGTCATAGTATTTTGGATTCCAAAAGTCATAATCCCCATAAAGTTTTTTCCATTTTTTAATGTTCTCTTCTTCTCTTTGTCTCATCCATTG
>CAZPKD010000006.1:0-9653 GCA_964587115.1 uncultured Gammaproteobacteria bacterium
TTTAAACTTTCGGCCGTACCGGTTTTGATTATTTTTCCATGATCAATAACCGCAATCCATTTAGCGATTTTTTCCGCCTCTTCCATATAATGAGTCGTAAAAAAAACCGTTACTCCTTCTTTTTTATTAAGACTTAAAACATAGTCCCACATTTGATTTCTTGTTTGAGGATCAAGACCAATGGTCGGCTCGTCCAAAAAAAAGATTTTTGGGTGATGAATCAGGCCTCGGGCAATTTCCAAACGCCTTTTCATCCCTCCGGAAAAAGTTTTTACCAGGTGATTTTTTTTATCCCACAAATCTACTATTTTTAGAAGTTCTTCAATTCTCTGGTGACGAAGATTGGGTTCCACATGATATAAAACACCATGAAACTCCATATTTTCGTAAGCCGTCAATTCATCATCAAGTGACTGGTCTTGGAAAACAATGCCAAAAGATTTACGGACTTCGTCTTGATTCTTAACTGGATCATAACCATTAATTCTGATAAAACCATCAGTCGGATTAAGCAGGGTGGTAAGCATCTTTATGGTCGTTGATTTGCCGGCGCCATTTGGTCCTAAAAAAGCAAAGATTTCTCCCTTACGAACCTCAAAAGAAACATTGTCAACCGCAGTAAAGTCACCAAATTTTTTTGTCAGATCTCGGACATAAATAATCGGATATTCTTTTTCTTCCATGTGTTTTATTTTAGGCCACTTCTTTTTTTTGTCAAGATTAACCAACTAAGGTTAAAGCATAGCCTTTTTTATTAAGCCGACCGGTTCGTCCGGTTCTGTGAATATAATCTTCATAGGTAGCTGGTTCGTCATAGTTTATAACATGAGTAATATCTGGAATATCAAGACCACGAGCAGCCACATCGGTCGCCACCAGAATATTAACTTCTTCTTGCTTAAAAAGTCTAATCGCTTGTTCTCTTTTATTTTGACGTTTGTTGCCATGAATCGAAACCGCTTTAAACCCGTATTCAAACAAGTCTTTAGAAAGTCTTTCAACCCCATGTTTGGTCCGACCAAAAACTAAAACTTTTTTAAACTCTTCCTGTCTTAAAAGATCCATCAAAACACTAAGTTTAGTCTTCCCTCTTTCGACTTCAATGACTTTATGTTCAACATTAACCGGTGTGTCTTGAAAACTCACCGAAACCGTCACCGCATTTCTCACAAATGTCTGAATAATATTGTTGATCTGTGAAGAAACAGTCGCTGAAAAAAATAAAGACTGTCTTTTTTCTGGCAGTAAAGAAATCAAATATTTAATATCGGCGATAAAACCCATATCAACCATCCGGTCAACCTCATCCAAAACAATATTGGTATAGGTTTTCATTTTTAGTTCTCTGTGCTTGATTAAATCTTTTAGTCTTCCGGGGGTGCCAATAACAAAATGGGGATTTCTTCGTAATTGAAAAATTTGGTTTCTGATAAAAGAACCACCGATACATAAAGTTGAAAAAAGAGATAAACCTTCGGCTAAATATCTTAACTCATCTCTAATCTGTTGGGCTAACTCTCTAGTTGGAGTAATAATCAAAACTCCCTCATTAGGATTTTTAATTAATTTGTTGATTAAAGGGATAAGAAAAGCGCCGGTTTTGCCGGTCCCGGTATTGGCAATGCCAATCACATCTTTTCCCATCATAATATAAGGAATAGTTTTTTCCTGAATCGGGGTTGGTTTAGTAAAACCTCTTTTAAGAATATTATTCAAAAGCCGTGAGTCCAGATTAAACTCGGAAAAACTAACCTGAGAAACAACCGGTTCAGTTTTTTGTAAAGAATGATTTTGGGAAGCGCTGGCGGTAACTTTACTAATATACTGCCAAATTTCGGGTCTTTTTTTCTGAGAAAAACGACCACGGTTGGAAAAAGGTCTTCGTCTGGGACGATATGAATTACGTTGATACATAAATAAATTTAAAAATATAACCGAATTGAAGAATAGAGCCTGGGAAGTAAGTATAAACTCGCAGATTCTATAACATACAATTACTTAGATATTATATCACATATAATACAAAAGGGTTATTTTTTTTCTATAATTAACTTTATGGCTCATCAAAAAAAACCAATAAACAAAATACCTCTTTCCGTCTATCTGTTAGGACTCGTCAGTTTTTTTAATGACACCGCTTCAGAAATGCTCTACCCGATTATGCCAATATTTATTACTCAAATTTTAAAAGCGCCAGTTTTTGTGGTTGGAATCATTGATGGTGTTGCTGAAGGAACCGCGGCTTTTTTTAAAGGCTATTTTGGGATCTTATCTGACAAGTTAAGAAAAAGAAAGGTCTTTGTCGTTAGCGGCTATGGTGCTTCCGCCATATCTAAAATTATTATTGCCCTATCAACAACCTGGCCCATGGTTTTTTTAGGAAGATTTATTGACCGATTGGGAAAAGGGGTTCGAACTGGCGCCCGAGATGCTTTACTTTTGGAAACAACTAATGGTAAAGATCGGGGTTTAATCTTCGGCGTCCATCGAACCATGGATTCGGCCGGAGCCGTGGTCGGACCATTAATCGCTCTTTTACTACTAAAATATTTTTCTAGCGATATTAGAACAATCTTGTACGTAGCGACTATCCCTTCTTTTATTGGTCTTTTATTTTTCTTTTTTATTAAAGAATCTAAAAAAGTTCAGATAAATAAAAATAAACCAGGATTAAAATTTTCTCTTAAAAATTTACCACCAAAATTTAAAACTTTTCTTGTTGTTTTGGCCATTTTTTCTTTAGGCAACAGTTCTGATAGTTTTTTAATCTTACAGTCAAAACAACTTGGTCTTTCTGTGGCAATGGTTATTATTGTTTATATTGTCTATAATATTTTTTACACCTTACTTTCAACTCCGGCCGGCATATTGGCCGATAGACTAGGCGCTAAAAAAGTTTTCCCTCTAGGATTAATCATGTATGCTCTGGTCTATATTGGTTTTGCTTTTAACAAAAACTTATCTTTTATTTGGGTGCTTTTTATGGTCTATGGTGGTTATATTGCCTTTACCGATGGAGTTTCAAAGGCACTGATTGGTAATTTTATTTCTAAAGAAGATGCGGGAACAGCCTATGGAGTTAGTCAAACAATCATCAGTTTCTCAACCTTATTAGCCTCAGTCATTGGAGGATTTATCTGGTCGGCTTTCGGAGCCAAATTTACTTTCCTTTTTGGAGCCGGTTGTACAATTTTGGCCCTAATTGTTTACGCCTTTAATACCTGATCGCCTTTTTTAACTATTTGATCAACCTTAAGACCGATTATTTGGCCTTTTTTAGCTTTTTTCACACTCTCATGCTCCATCTGAATTGAGTTTACAGTTTGAGTAAATTCTCCTTGATTGTTTTTTATTCTTATTTGATCGTTAACTGAAAGTCCTTTAGTAAGTTTTATCACACCAACACCAATCTTATTATAATAATGGGTTACCTCACCAATTTTTACATCAGCCATCTTAATCTCACCTCCTATTAACTAAGAAAAGTATATCAAATGGTATAATTTTCTTATGAATATAAAGAAAGAAATAACATTAGGAATAATCTTTTCACTTCTTGTTATGGTGGTGGTTTTTTTATATATTTTTCAATACCAAAATCGTCAAAAGAAAACTCAAACAACTCAACCGGCACAAAAAAATTCATTAAGCCTGACAGTCTCTGAAGTAACTAAACATAATACTAAAGATGATTGTTGGCAAATTATTGAAAATAACGTCTACAACGTGGCCGACTATTTAAACACTCACCCCGGAGGAGCAGATATTATGATTCCATACTGTGGTCAAGATGCCACTCAAGCATTTTTAACAAAAGACGGGCAAGGTTCTCATTCACCCAAAGCTTATCAGGCCCTTGAGCCATTAAAATTAGGACCGCTGGTTAAATAATGACAAAACTATATTTGTTTTCAAAAACCGTTCACCGAATATTAGTAATGGCCATTAGCTTTATTACCTTAATAATGGCTCTCAGTGGCATATTATTAAAATACCCATCGTTAAGTTCTCAAACATCGCTCGATCTTAGATTAATCCGCTATATTCATAACAACCTCAGTCCTTTTTTTTCTGTCATGTTGACAATCATGGTGGTTACGGGAATAATCATGTATGTCTATCCATTATCAAGAAGAAGGTCTTAGTTAAAACAAAGTTTCAAATATTCTTCAGCTAATTTTCAGCTAAAAAAGTATAATAATGTCATGCGCATACTAATCGTTGAGGATGAACATTTAATCGCCAACTCAATAAAAAAAGGGCTTGAGCAGGAACGTTTTGCTGTTGATGTTGCCTATAACGGTGATGATGGTTATGACCTGGCTGCCACCGAAGACTATGATTTAATCATTCTTGATCTTATGCTCCCCGGAATGGATGGTATGACTATTTGTCGACAACTACGAAAAGATAATATCCACACCCCAATTCTCATGCTCACCGCAAAAAGCCAGATTAAAGATAAGGTTGAGGGTCTTGAGGCCGGTGCCGATGATTATATGGCCAAACCTTTTTCTTTTGAAGAACTTTTAGCAAGAATCAGAGCGATTATCAGACGACCAAAAAACGCTCTTGGTGAAACTATAAAAGTGGTCGACCTTGAAATTAATACTAAATCGTTTGAGGTAAAACGCCGAAAAAAGAATATTCAACTATCAAGTAAAGAATTCTCTCTTCTTGAATATCTTGTTCGTAATTCCGGAAAAATTCTTACTAAAGATCAAATTATAAGTCACGTTTGGGATTATAACGCTGATATTCTTCCCAATACGGTTGAGGTCTATATAAAGAATTTAAGGAATAAAATTGATGTCCCTTTTAACAATTTTAAACCTTTAATCCATACCGTTAGAGGTTTTGGTTATAAACTCGGATAATAGTATGTTTAAACAAGCCCGTTTAAAATTAACTCTCTGGTACCTGATTATTATTATGTTCATTAGCTTCTTTTTTAGTCTAATAATCTATAAAGGTTTAAACTTGGAAATTGAGCGTTTTGCCCAAAGACAGCAATTTAGAATCGAAAAAAGACTCCAAGGCGACAATTCTCCTCTACCAAATCCTCCAGAACCTCCCGCTTCTTTTTCAGTTGAAGATCTAGACTTGGTAAACGAAGTAAAAGCCCGAGTTTTGATTGTCCTTGTTGAAATCAATCTTGGAATTTTGACCATTTCCAGTCTTCTGGGATATGTTTTGGCAGGAAAAACTTTAAAACCGATTGCGCTGATGGTTGAAGAACAGAATCGTTTTATATCCGACGCCTCCCATGAGCTGCGAACTCCTCTAACCGCTCTTAAAACCTCAATGGAGGTTGGTCTGCGTGACAAAAAACTAGAACTTTTGGGAGCCAAAAAAATTATTGAAAATAGTATTCATGAAACCAATAAATTACAATCTCTTTCCGACAGCCTGCTTAAATTAGCCTCATACGAAGCAAATAATAATCACCAATATTTTAAAGAATTTTATTTAAAAGAGGTTGTTAATGAGGTTATAAAAAAACTTAACCCTCTTGCTAAAGAAAAAAATCTCACCATTAAAAAAAATCTTTCTGAGGTTAAGATTCTAGGTAATAAAGACGAGATAATAAGCCTGATCACTATCTTTCTTGATAACGCCATTAAATATAGTTTTAATAAAGGCTCGGTTGAGATTACCACTAAAAAAATAGAGAAAAATGCCGTTATCACTATTAAAGATTGTGGTGTTGGTATAGATAAAAAAAATCTTCCTTATATTTTTGATAGATTTTATCGAGCTGATATTACCCGGACTAAAAACAGCACTAATGGATTTGGTCTCGGTCTTTCCATTGCCAAAAAAATTGTTGAAAATCATAAAGGAAAAATTAGGGTTGAAAGCCTGCTAAAAAAAGGCAGTCTTTTTATTATTACTCTTCCAATTACAAGTTAAATATTATTTACAGTTACTTTTCAGTTATGATTAATATAATCCACTCCATATGAAAATTTTTAAATTTATTTCCGAAAAAATAATTGGCCTAAAAAACTGGTTTATAAAAACTTCTCTTCTCGTAAAAATACTCATCGGAATTGGACTAGTTATTATAATCTGGCTTTTTATATCAAGGGTTTCTTCTGGCAAATCAAAAACCACCTATCAAACTAGTAAGGTTGAAAAGGGAACGATTGTTTCTTCTGTTTCCGCTTCAGGATCGGTTTTAAGTGTCAATGTCATGAGCGCCAACACAAAAGCTACCGGAATTGTAAAAACAGTCTATGTTAAAGATGGTGATATTGTTAAAAAAGGTGATAAAATTTTGGAGATTGATCTTGATTTCCAGGGTCAACAAAAATATTCATCTGCCTGGGCGTCTTATCAATCAGCCAAAAACAACCTTGACTCGGCCAAAACCAGTTTGTATACCCTACAATCAGATATGTTTTCCAAATGGAAATCATTTTATGATCTTTCCACCAACTCTACCTATCAAAATAGCGATGGCAGCCCCAACTATACTAATCGTGCCCTGGCAGAGTTTCACATATCAGAGGATAATTGGTTAGCAACCGAAGCCAAATACAAACAACAACAAGCGGTAATTGCTCAAGCACAAACATCTTTAAACAGCAGTTATCTAGAATATACACAAACGATGCCTACAATCACAGCTCCAACTGACGGAACCATTACCAGTCTTATGTATGCTCCAGGTATGACGATTGGCTCTTTGGACACAGGCAGTTCTACTTCAAATGAAAAAGTGGCCACAATTAAGACTGAAGGTAATCCTATTGTTAAAGTCAATCTTTCTGAAATTGACGTTTCAAAAGTAGTGGCTGGTCAAAAAGCCACCATTACTCTTGATAGTATTGAGGATAAAACATTTACCGGTAAAGTCATTGGCGTTGATACAATTGGGGAAACCTCAAGTAATGTTACTCAATATCCATCAATTATTTCACTTGATACTTCTTCAAAACAGATACTGCCCAATATGACCATAACCGCTGATATTATTATTAGTTCAAAAAGCAATATTTTGCTCGTTCCCTCCGAAGCAATTCAAACACAAAATAATCAAACTTATGCCAATGTCTTAGTTAATAACAAATCTCAACTTGTCCCGGTTGTGACTGGATTAACCTCTGATTCTCAAACCGAGATTGTTTCTGGTCTAAAAGAAGGACAAATTGTCATTACTGGAACAACGAGTTCTTCATCTAGTGGCTCAAGCAGTTCTAGTAAAAAAACCACCACAACTTTTGGTACCAGCGGTATCGGCGGTATGAGCGGCGGGGGTGGACCTCCTCAATAAATTTAGAGATAAAAATATGATGATCAAAATCTCACATCTAAAAAAAACGTATACGACTGGAGATGTTCAGTTGAATGCTCTTGATGATATAAGCTTTGAGGTTCAAAAAGGTGAATTTGTCGCCATTATGGGGCCATCCGGTTCTGGCAAATCTACTCTTATGCACATTCTTGGCGCCTTGGATACTCCAACCTCTGGTGAATATATGCTTGATGGAGAAAAAATTGCCGATCTTGATGAGGATAGGCTGGCGGAAATCAGAAACAAAAAAATCGGTTTTGTCTTTCAAGCTTATAACTTACTTCCCAGAACTACCGCTTTAAAAAACGTTACTATTCCTATGATGTATGGCAATATTGATAAAGAAAAAAGAATCGTCAGGGCTAAAAAATATCTTGAGATGGTTGGTTTGGGAGATAGAATGGGTCACACATCTAACCAACTTTCAGGAGGACAACAACAGAGAGTCGCTATTGCTCGTGCTTTATCTATGAACCCGAGTATCATCTTGGCTGATGAACCAACTGGTAATATTGCTACTAATCAAGCCACTGAGGTAATGAAAATTTTCCAAAGTTTAAACGAACAAGGTCATACAATTATCATGATTACTCATGAACCAGAAATTGCTGAGTACGCCAAAAGAGTCATCCATTTAAGGGATGGAAAGATCATTGATGATCATCAGAATGGAAAACGAAGAGAGCTTAAAAATTAATTATCAAAATGGACTATCACGAACTAGCGATTGAAAGCTTTAACACTCTGTTTTTAAATAAGGTTCGGACGGGCCTAGCTATGCTTGGTGTAATTATTGGTATTGGTAGTGTTATCGCTTTAATGAGTCTTGGCCAGGCTTCTCAACAGTCAATTAAAAATCAAATTCAGTCCTTGGGTTCTAACTTATTAACCGTCAGACCAGGAGCTCAAAGAAGCAGTGGAATAAGAGGCGCCGCTGGTGGAATAACCACACTGACTTATGACGATGCCAAGGCTTTAAAAAGCTCGACCAAATTAACCACGATAAAAAACGTTAGTGCTGTTTCCAGTAGCAATGCTCAGATAACGGCGGGACGAAACAATACTAATACCCAGGTCTCAGGGACAACCCCAGAATATCAAACTATAAAAAACGTGACTCTTTCGTCAGGCTCGTTCATTACCCAGTTTCACCTAAACAATCTCAGTCGAGTGGCCGTTTTAGGATCACAAACAGCTGAAGATTTATTTGGTGAAGGAGTTAATCCGGTTGGTCAAAAAATTAGAATTAAAAGTATTGCTTTTAAGGTTATTGGACTTGTTGAAAGTAAAGGTGGCAGTGGTATGAATAATCAGGATGATGCCGTTTATATTCCGTTAACCACCGCTCAAAAAATATTGTTTGGAACCAAATATGTCAATTCCATTTTAGTTGAGGCAAAAAATGAAGAGGTCATGTCTGAGGCAAAAAATGAAATCGGCTATTTTTTACTTGATCGTCACAATATTAGCGATGCCGCTTCGGCTGATTTCTCAATCATGTCTCAGGAAGAAATCCTAAGTACGGTTAGTTCGGTTACTAGCACTTTTACAACACTACTTGCCGGAATTGCCGCTATTTCTTTAGTTGTTGGTGGAATTGGAATTATGAATATTATGCTTGTGACGGTGACGGAGCGAACTCGGGAAATCGGACTACGCAAAGCTCTTGGCGCCAAGAAAAAATGGATTACCAGTCAATTTTTAATTGAGTCAATCATTATTACTTTTGTTGGTGGGTTTATCGGAATAGTTGTTGGCTTAATATTGGCTTATATTATTGCTTTTTATATGAATCTCTCCCCAACCATCTCAACCGTGTCGATACTGCTTGCTTTTGGTGTTTCTACAGCTATTGGTATTATTTTTGGTTGGTATCCGGCACAAAAAGCCGCTAACCTGGCTCCGATAGAGGCACTCAGATATGAATAATCTCAGTTAATTTTCAGACTTTATTAATAAAATAGGTTAAGTTTTTTAGAAAGGTGGTGAAAAAAATGAAAAAAAACACAGTAATTATTATCGCTATTGTTTCCATAATTTTAGGAGGTGTCGTTGGTTATTTTATTGGATCAAAATACCAAGGCGGAAAACGAACAGGTTTTAATCAAGCTGGTTTCGGTAACCGACAAAATCAAGGATCAATGGGTAATCAACAAGGTAATGAAAATGGTCAGATGAACAGACAAGGTATGGATGGTGGGATGACTACAGGAGAAATCATTAATAAAGACGATAGTTCAATAACTATTAAAATGACTGATGGTAGTTCAAAAATTATTATGGTTGCCGACAACACAACTATTAGTAAATCTGCAACGGCGACTAAAGCTGATCTTAAAGTAGGTGAAAAGGT
>CAZPKD010000006.1:9753-17677 GCA_964587115.1 uncultured Gammaproteobacteria bacterium
AACTAAATCTCCCCAGCAATAAAAATATAAAATAATAAAAAAGAGGGTGAGAAATCACCCTCTTTTTTATGAAGCTTGCCATTGAAATATGAAAAGATCTATTTTGTCTTTCTTAAAAGACACGCCTTCGCCAATAAGTATTTTTTTCTTGGCATAAATTCCACCCCGACCCGAGTAGCCAACCAGTTTTCCATTACTACCAACAACCCGATGACAGGGAACTTGTGGCGCATCAGGGTTAATTTTCATATAATAACCAACCGCTCTACTTGCCCCAGGTTTACCGGCCAAACGGGCAATTTGTCCATAGGTAGCAACCTTGCCCTTAGGAATTTTTTTAGTCACTTTGTATACCTTGTCACGAAATGTCATATGGAGATGATAACATAAGAAAATTTTTCTAATTATCTTTTGGGGAAAAATAACCTAATAATATTAACTGTTGAATCATCCAAGATGTTGCCTCCCCTGCGTCTCCTATCTCAATTTTTTTACCGTCTTTTCCTTTGACTATCAGGGGTTTTATTTCAACTGGATATCCTTTTTTTGCTGGTGACAAAAAAGCTTTTTCATTTTTTCTGGCAAAAATGATTTCGTTATTTTGGTTACGTAAAACCGGGATTACTTCATCAGTTTTTTTGTTTCTTACGGTTTGTTTTGTTCCTTCTCCGGTTATCACGTATCCATCTTTATCCAACAACTTCCAACCACCAACAAGATCCATGGCTGGCATTCCCCGAACTCTAAATTCATTAGGCTTTTTTTTATTTACATTAAATGTGGGAACCACCTTAGCAAATTCATCACCTAAATCTCCAAATCCAACAACCGGACCCCCTAACCCAGACAATTCTTTTAATAACCACTTAACAGAAACCGTTTTGCCTGAGTCAGCATGAACAAAATCGATTGATGTTCTTGCCGCTTTAATGGTAATTTTATCCCAATTTATTTCAGGATGTTTATTGTGTAATTTTTCTTCAAAATATCTTTTTAGCTCGGAAGGGTTAGAAACTTTTTTTAATGTCACAATGTAGTCACGATGCGAAGAATCAGTATTCCAATCACCAACCACTGATGAATTTTGATATTGCGGGACTATCTCTGATTCAATCATTTCTCGCAAAAGTTCTTTATTGGGAACATGAAGTTCATGTACCTTGAACCAGTCAAAATTAAGTTCATTCTCTTCAACTTTTACTCCTTTGCTCAAAAGGAGAACGGAGCCGTTTTCTGGCATCAAAAAGACCTGTTTAAAGATTTTTTCCGCTTCGGTTGAGCCTATTAGTGCGTCTATTTGACCATATAACGGTTTTAGCACGCTTCTTTCCGTCCTCCCCATGGTTGCTCCAGTATTAAAAACAATATTCCCTCCACCAATAAGAAAATTTGACATAACGGTAATAACTTCTGGATCAATCGCATAGGCTTTTTCCGGAATTGTCAAAGTTCCATCGATATCTAAAACTAGCGTCCCGCAAATCGTCCTTTTTTTCTTAAACATTTCTTCTTTAGTTTTAGGAATATCCCAAATAACTCCTTCTTTGGGAATTGTGTGATGGTTAGGAGAACCTTCTTTTGACATAACCATATCATAGCATTATAGCACATAATAAGGCTCTGTTGTCCTATTAAAGATTATTTTTGAAGCTTGAAAAATCTTTATATGATCTCGGGTTAAATTGCCAAAAATTTAAGGGCACTGGTATTTTCCCATAACCACTTATTGAATCAACTACGTGTGTCGGATTGGCAACGCCAGAGAGTTTTTTTCTAAGAGCGGTCACTATTTCTATTTCTTTTTTTAGGGGAACAATATATTTTTGCGTGTGTGTCATATTATCACAGTGAAAAATATAGTACGGTTTTACTCCCATTTCTATCAGTTGAGAAAACAATTTTTCTAAAATCTCAACATTATCGTTGATATCTTTTAAGAAAACTGTATGAGATAGCAATATAAAACCCAACCTTCTGATTTCCCCGATTGTTTGTCTCGTCTGAATATTTTCTAATTCTTTTGGAGTATTAACATGTAGTACCAAATACCAAGGATTTGTAGTTGTCTTTATTATCTTCTTCAAAATTTTGATCTTGACTTTATTGGGTGATAAAATAGGGAAGCGAGTATGAATACGAAAAACTTTCAACTGTTTAATTGACGATAGCTTTTTTACCAAGTTATATACATCTTCAATAACCATTAATGGTTCCCCACCCGAAAAAATAAACTCTTTTATTTCTTTATGTTTTTTTACGAACTTAACAATTACCTCGTCTTTGGCTCTTTTAAAATCTTTTTTGTAAAGCTTTTGTCTAAAACAAAACGGGCAGTTTAAAGGACATTGTCCTGTAGTGATTAACAGAACTCTGTTAGGATATTTCCAAATTAACCCTGGTAAAACTTCGTATTTTTTTTCCTGTAAGGGATCGGTTAACAAAAAACTTTTAAGCATAATTCACATATTATAGCGCTAAAAAAACATTATTGAACCTTAGCGGTTGTTTTTTCAATAATCTTAACCGATTGGACAACTACCGGAGTAACTGGTTTGGATGACTCGCCAGTTAAAAGATTGGTTTCTGCCGGAGCCGTGGCAATCCTATCAACCGTATCTATGCCAGCGATTACTTTTCCAAAAATTACATAACTTTTTGGTAAGGAATAATCTTGGTGCATAATAAAAAATTGGCTGCCATTGGTATTCGGTCCGGCATTGGCCATAGCCACTGTCCCTCGGTTATACTCGCCTTCAAATGGTTCATCAGAAAAAGTATAACCTGGTCCACCAGTCCCATCGCCCTTAGGGTCGCCGCCTTGAATCATAAATCCCTTAATTACTCGGTGAAAAATCGTATTGTTGTAGAAATTTTTTTTTGCCAAAGTAACAAAGTTGTTAACCGTTATTGGCGTTGTTCCAACATTTAGTTGAATGGTGATCTCCCCGGCCGAAGTGTTAAGAAGGGCTTGATAATTTTTAGTCGAAATAGTTTTCTCCATGGTCTTTTTACTTTGATAATTTTTAAATATAATAACGCCGAAAATAATAACAATCAAACTAACAATCAAAATAATTATTTTTTTCATATAAGTATTTAGTATAAACAAAAAAGTTAAAAAAAATTAGGGATTTATTGCGAAGTTTTTCTTATAAAACTCCATTGTCCTTTGCATTACTAAACTCCAGTTTCCTTGAGCAAAATTATGATCTTCGCTAGGATAAGTAAAATATTCTATATCTTTTCCCTTTTTTTTTAAAGCTTCCGCCAAAATATCCGACCATTTTTGCGGCACCGCTTCATCGGCTCCACCCTGATGAATCTCTATTGGTGCTTTGATCCAATCAAAGTAATTGGTTAATGAATACTTTTCGGAATTATATTCTTTTTCGAAATCTGAGACTACTTTTCGCAAGGCCTTTCCATGGTCATCAATATCGTCGGTATAATAAAGAATAGAATAAGGAAATGGTTTAGAAACTGGGGCCCATAAAACCGTCGGATAATCTTTTCCTGAGATTTCCAAAACTGATAAGGCAATTTGCCCCCCATTACTATGACCCCAAATACCAAGATGAGTCCCATCAAATCGGGCGGCTGATAATTTGTTTTCCAGAGTCGGATTAAGATTTTTTGTCGAGCTAATTAACTCCATCACGGTAACATAAGTTAAAAATCTACCTTCCATAGCGTCAGTTGAGTCTTTGGCTGAACTACCATAACCTAAAAAATCAGGCGCCAGAGTAATAAAACCGTTTTGTGCCAAAACTTCCCCGCCATGATTGGTGCCCACCCCTGATTCATAGATATTTTTATCGACATACCCTCGAATCATAATAATGACCGGACAACTACCGGATTTTTTAGGAACATTCATTAATCCGCTTACCTTTTTTCCTCGGACATAATAATAAAAAAGATAGGAAGTAAAGCTGTCTTCGTCTTTTATAACTTTATCGATAGTGATTTCACTTCCGGAAAACGTCGTCTTTTGCAAAGCTGTGTATGAATACTGAGCCAGTTTTTTTTCTAAGGAAATTCTTCCACTACCCAAGGGAGAAAAGATTTTCGTTGGCTTAAAATACTTAATACCAATAATAACGGCAATGATTATTAGTACAATAAAAAAAAATATTTTTTTCACTAATATAATTATACTTTTTAGAAAATTTGCTCGTTATGAAGAAAGAAATCCTCCGTCTACCGGGACAGCAGCCCCCTGAACATAACTGGCCAGGTCGCTGGAAAGAGTAAGAACCATTTTAGCTACTTCATCAGGATTACCCCATCTTCCATTGGCTAACCGTTGCTGAAAAATATAGCCAGTCTTTACTAAATCAAGCCTAAAATTTGTTATCGCTTTTAGCATCATCGATCCTGTCCCTGGTGTCCTTATTGCTCCGGGAATAACCGCATTGACCCTAAAACCTTTTTTTCCATAATCTCTGGCCAATGCTCTTGTTAGGGCCAACACACCCGCCTTACTCACACTATAAGGAACCATATCTTCCTTAAAAGGAAGAAGAGCCTCAACTGAAGAAATATTAACGATCGTCCCTCCTTTCTTGCCTCTTAGGTTAATAAAATTCTGACACATCCAAAGAGTTGAATTCAAATTTAAGTCTATTACTTTTTTCAAATCATTTTCGGTAACTTTGAGAAAATCTTGTTCCGGATAAATACCAACATTATTGATTAATATATCCGGCAGTATCCTAGGTCTTGCATTATTAATGCCATTCCAAAATCCGTCAATTTCCTTTTTTTTTGACAGATCTATTCTGTGGGTGGTGTAAACTCCCCCTCTTTCCGTGAAGCTGTTGATTGTAGATGTTAGACCGTTTTTATTAATATCTAAAAGCATAAGATTGGCCCCGGCTTCAGCAAATCTCGTTGATATTGCCCGACCAATGCCTGAGGAGGCACCTGTTATAATCGCGTATTTTCCTTTTAATGAAATGACTTCTGTTAGTGGGACTCTTTCTCTTTCCATTTGATTATATCCTTAGGCTGTTATTATAATCCAATTATATATCCATTACAAGTTGTTAGCGGTTTTTTTAATGAAGTTTTTTGCTGATTTTCTAAAGAATCTGTGTTTGTAAATTAGTGTTTTATTTATTTAAATCTTTTCTTATTTGGCTTGTAGACGTAGAAATAATAGATCAATAAGGTTAAGATCTGACTTATAAGACTAGCTATACTTAGTTTTAAATCATTAATTTTGATCATCCCTGACAAAAAATAATTGAGTTGAGTTACTATGGAAAAAAATAAGTAAACATAAACCACCCACTTCTTCAGTCTCCATAAACCATATACCATGGTCGACAGAAGCACCACAACTATCAAAGGATAATAAAAAGATGGGGTAAAAATAGATTTTAGGGAAAATAAAATAGTGATAATTTCGCTGATCATTAAAGATAAAACTTCAACAGGCTTGTTAAATTTAACATCTAATTTGAGTTTCCTCACTAAAGAAGAAAAAAACACTAATTGTAGACCTATAAATCCAGGCGCCAATAATAGCCCAAAAATCAAACCATAAGTTAAAGTATTATTCATATATATTTATTTCTTTTCCAGATAAAGATTGCCGGATTTTTTTTCGACCCGGTCACCAATATGATTTTATTTTAACACAATTAGAGGTTATGCATTAAAATAATATAATGACACACAACCATGCCGCCTCAAACCTCGATGGTAAATTCAAAATAGGACTTATTTTAAATACTAGCTTTACCATTTTTGAACTAATCGTTGGAATTTTATCTGGTAGTTTGGCCCTTGTCTCGGATGCCGGTCATAACTTTACTGATTCATTAAGCCTCTTCATCGCCTTTATTGCCGAGAGGTTTGGACAAAAAAAAGCAGATGTACGACACAGCTATGGCCATGAACGAGCCACTATAATTGCCGCTTTATTTAATGCGTTGGTTTTGTTGTTTCTTGCTTTTTATATCTTCTGTGAGGCGGCCAAAAGAATTGTGAGACCAGAACCAGTGTCAGGAGGTTTGGTTATGATCGTGGCCTTGGTAGGAATTATTATTAACGGCTCAATCGCTTTTCTTTTTTCCCAAGATAAAGACCTCCATATGAGAAGTGCTTTTTTGAGTATGGCTTTTGATACTTTAGCTTCGTTAGGAGCGTTATTGGCAGGAGTTATTATCTATTTTACCCACAAAACCATTGCCGACCCCATCGCCAGCATTGTAATTGGCATCTTGCTTATCGTTAGCGCTTGGGAGGTTCTAGAAGATTCTCTTCACATTCTTCTTGAGGGTGTGCCAAAAGGAATTGATATCAAAAAAGTCGAAACTTGCATTAAAAAAACAGAACATGTTAAAGAGATGGATGATCTTCATGTTTGGAGTTTATCCTCACGAGACATAGCCCTAAGTTGTCATATTATACTTGACGAATGTAATCTGATAAAAAGTACTAATATTGTTAAAAATATTAAGCAAAATCTGCAAAAGCAGTTCGACATATATCATGCCACGATTGAAGTAGAGCTTACCGGATGTAATCCAATTAAATAGTTTGTTTTCTTGTTTTAATAATCTCACGATAGATATCAAGCCTTCGCTGACTAACCCAGCCAAGACCGTCCAGATGAGACCTACATCTAATTTTAATATTGTCAAACTATAGGATGGTATAAAAAAGTAGGATCGTTACAAATCCAAGATGACTTTTCTGGATAATGAGATAAATAGAGTCATGCTAAATTTATGATATTATAAGTGATACTAATATGAAAAAACTCCCCTACTTATTTTTAATTTTGGTCGTGCTTTTATTATTAATCACATTGTATTTAATCTCCAAAAAACCCGCTAAGACTACACAAACTCCGGAAAAAAATGTTACCAAATCATACACATCACCAATCAGCGTGGATTATCTCAGATCGTTGAATATACAATCTGATCAAGTAAAAATTGAAGAAGAATTACCAAACGGCAGTAATTACAGAAGATATATTGCAAGTTTTTTAAGTGAAAAAAATAAAGTATATGGCTTATTGACGGTACCTTTGACTGAAAAGCCTGAGGGTGGTTTCCCGGCAGTAGTTTTTAACCATGGATATATTTCCCCTACTCAATACATAACGACCGAAGGTTATGTTGCTTATGTCGATTATTTGGCTAAAAACGGATTTGTCGTATTTAAAATTGATTTCAGAGGCAACGGCCGCTCCGAAGGAGATGCTTCTGGATCATACTTTTCTTCTGCTTATACCATCGATGCTCTGAGTGCCCTAAAAAGTTTACAAAAATTTGAAGAAGTAAATCCGAAGAGAATAGGAATGTGGGGTCATAGCATGGCCGGAAATGTTGTGCTGCGCGCCATGTTGGTTTCGAAAGATATAAAAGCCGGTGTCATCTGGTCGGGAGCTGTTTACAGCTATAAAGACTTTGCTACTTACACGATCAATGACAACAGTTATATACACAGACCGTTTGAAACCAAAGAAGGAATTGCACAAAAAAACAGGGAAACGTCAGACGAGATTCAAAAAATAAGAACTGACCCACAATCAATAGACTTCGATAGTGTCTTTTGGAACTCCATATCGTTGACGGAAAACATACATTATTTAACAAACCCGATACAGATTCATCACGCTACAAACGATCCGGTTGTAAATATTGGCTACTCCCGAGATTTGGTGAAAGTTTTAAAAAAAAATAATAAAGAGTACGAATTTTATGAATATCCAGGCGGTGGGCACAATATTGAATCTCCCTATTTTGAAACAGCCATGAACAGAACTGTAAAATTTTTTAAAGACAAACTATAAACCTCTTAATGAGACGTTTAAGATAGTAAAAAAAATATTTCAATTTAATCGTGTTCATCAAACTTTTTATTAAAAATTGGGTCGTTGTTTCTTAAATATTCAATAAGCATA
>CAZPKD010000007.1:0-14934 GCA_964587115.1 uncultured Gammaproteobacteria bacterium
AATAATTTCTATAAAAAATATTTAATATATCCTGAAGAATTTTTTCAAGATAGGGTTTTTTTGATATCATAAGTTATGACTACTTCATTTAAGTTTAATCATTTAATACCAGAATTAAGTGTTTCTGATTTGAAAAAAAGTTTGCATTTTTATGTTGATATTCTAGGATTCGTAATTGAGTATGAGCGACCAGAAGAACAATTTGCCTATCTTTCATTTCAAGGAAGTCAGCTGATGCTTGACCAAGATAGTAATAATCCAAAAAGCCCCTTTTCTGTTGGGGAATTAAAGTATCCCCGTGGAGGGGGAATGCATCTGCAAATAGACATTGATAGTTTAACCCCACTTCTTGCTTCATTAAAAAAAAATAAATATCCTTTAAAAAATCCACCAACTGATTATTGGTTTCGCCAGGACGAAAAATACATTGGCATGAGAGGGATTCTTATTATGGACCCTGACGGATATTTACTTATGTTTAATGAAGATCTTGGCGAAAAAAAAGCCATTTAAAAAAACACTATCTGTTTATCACTAAAAAAATAGTTTAGCAGATAGTGTTTATTAATTTAGAAGCTTCTTCGATTGTTATAATCTCTACGAAAACCTCCTCCACCAGCGGGTCTTTCTTCTCTTGGTTTGGCAACATTAACAATAATTTTTCGGCCTTCGATTTCTTTTTCAGCCATTTCGGCGATCGCTTTTTCAGCATCGGCCTCATTGGCAAAAGTAACGAAACCAAATCCTTTTGAACGATTTGTGTATCGGTCATTAATGATGATTGCTTCGGTGATTTCTCCAAATTGAGCAAATAAGTCTTTTAATCCTTGTTCATTCATTGACCAAGGCAAATTTCCTACATACAACTTTTTTTTATCCATGTTTATTCACCCCCTTACCCTTTTTATTAACTTGTTTTTTATTTCTAATCATATTTTTATGTCTGTTATCCATTTTGGTCCTTCTGGCAATCATTTTTTTTATTTCGGCATCGTTTATTTTTTGGCAGTTTTTATCCGGACAAACTTTTTTGGTGGTGGTAACCACGCTGTTGCCGATTTTTTCTTCCCAAACCTTAGAAACGATTGTTTCTTTGCCGCAGCGCGAACAGTACGTTTTATAAATAGTATTTATAGGCATATTTTATCGATGACGTTTATAATAGTAATTTGGTATGCGATCTTGATCGAAATAATTAGCCTCAATAACCTTAAGCCTGCTTCCTTTTAACTCGAGGTTATTAAGCTTTTTTATTGCCTCTTCCGTTTCTTTATCACTTGCCATAATAACATAACCATAGCCGGCGTGTTTTTCCGGATTAATACCCTGGGCAATCACGGCGGAAACAACTTGACCTACTTGTGAAAAATGTTTAGCCAGTTGATCGCTTGTGGTTGTGGGAGAAATTTTTCCTACGTATATTTTTTTGCTCATTGTTTTTTATTAGTAAGAAGTTGTTTTATGATTAGGAAGAAGATGGACTCGGCCATCTAAATTTTCTGAAACAAATTCAAACCAACCTACCCTTATTATACCAACTTTTTGTTTGACAATCTACCTTAAAATTTCTTTCAGTTTTTCTAAAGAGTTTTGGTTATAAATTGAAACAGGGAGAACTGTGTTATTTGCTTGTTTTAAGATCTCTATTTTTTCTTTAAGAACATCTTGAGAAACAAGGTCTATTTTAGTTAATAAGACAACACTTCTTTTTAGGAGGATTTTTTTATTATATTTGCCGATTTCTTCAATCACGGTTTTATAATCTTTTTCAATGTTTTCTGATTCAACCGAAAGACAATGTAATAGTAGGGAAACTTTTTCAATATGCTTTAAAAATTTAATACCCAAACCTTTTCCGGTTGAGGCCCCTTCAATTAAACCAGGAATATCAGCAATAACCTTTCCGTCAATAACACCAAGATTTGGTTCCAGAGTGGTAAAAGGATAGTTGGCAGTTTTAACATTGGCATTGGTTAGTTTGTTTAGGAGGCTGCTTTTTCCGGCATTGGGAAGTCCAATAAGACCAAAATCAGCAATTAATTTTAGAATTAAACTTACTTTTCTTGCCTGTCCCTTTTCTCCCGGGGTAGCTTTCCGGGGAGTTTGATTAACCGAAGTCTTAAAAGAGTCATTGCCGCGCCCACCGTCACCGCCACGGCAGATTAAAACAGGTAGTGCTTTCTCTGTTAGAATGATCTCGTTGTTGGTTGACAGATCAACAATCGTCGTGTTGACGGGAACTCGTAAATAAAGGTCTTTTCCATTGGCGCCGGCTCTACGATTAGATCCGCCCATCTGACCACTACCAGCCTTAAAAAATGTTATCTCCAAAAATTTTTTTAAATCTGTAATGTTTGGATCGGCCGTAAAGTATAGATTTCCGCCTCGGCCGCCATTGCCGCCAGAAGGACCGCTTTTTTTAGCAAAAAAAGCCACCTTGCCAGCCCCACCATCACCACCTTCAATTGTTATTTCAGCCTCATCAATAAACATAATTATGTTCCTATTATATCGTGATTTCGTAATTAATGAGTGAGAGAAAAACAAAAATATTTCGATATAATATTGAGGTATATATGGTAAATACAGTTTATAAAAACATAAAAGAGCTTGCCAAAACAGACTATTTTTTTATGAATCAAGAGTCTAAGCTGGAGTTAAAAACCGGTATTGTTGAGGAAATTATTGATGGTCATACTCATTTGGGTTGGAGTTTTTTTGTTGCCAAACCAATAGATCTTCTTAAAAAATCAAAAACAAAACATTTTTTTCCAGAAGAATGTAGTTTTACAGTAGACAATTATTCTGCTTTTAATTTCGACAAAAAACATAAACGCCGTTGTCAGGTTGAAACGGTTCGTGGTCTTTTTTCTTCTACGGGATATAGTTCTACCCATACCGCCCCGAATTTATTGGAGGAAATGAAAAGAATGAGAGTTAATCAGGCAGTGGTATTGGCGATCGATCCCCTAACGTCCTCAAGGCACACAAAACAAATACTTTCCGTTGCTAGTAAAATTGATAACTTCATTCCTTTTATTGCTCTTCCGCCACTGGCAGTTAGAAAAAAAAATAAGCTATTAAACTACATTAAAAAAGGGGCAAAAGGAATTAAGGTTCATCCTGCAATTCAGATGACCAAACCGACCAATAAAAGATACTATACGGTTTACCGACTAGCCCATGAAAACAAATTACCAGTTTTTTTCCATACTGGCTACAGCCCCTTGACTCCGAAGATTGAAAAAAGATTTGTAAAAAAAGAAGACTTTGCCCAGGTTATTAAAGATTTTCCAAAAGTAAACTTTGTTCTAGGCCATTCAGGGATAGACGATTATGAATATATGGCTAACCTGGGAAAAAAATACGATAACGCCTGGCTTGATCTTAATGGTCAACCACCCAAAGCCATAAAAAAAATTATTAGTATCATGGGTGATGATAAGGTATTTTTTGGTTCTGATTGGCCATATTATCCAATCGCTATTTCTTTAGTCAAAGCATTGATTGCTACCGAAGGCAATAAAAAAACCAGACAAAAAATTCTTAGTAAAAACATTAAAAAACTTTTAGCTTAGCTGCAAATTTATAAAAATTGTATATAATAACTTTAATATGAACAACTTTAATCAAGCCCTTAACCAGCTTTTATATAATCCTTGGTTTGTCTGGACGTTTTTAATCTGGGTTCTTTTTTGGAAAGGTTTTGCGTTGTGGAGGGCAAGTCAGAAAAAACAGTTAATCTGGTTTATAATCCTATTGTCGGTTAACAGTATGGGGTTACTGGAAATTGCCTACATATCATTACTAAATCGTTGGAGTATTGACGGAGGAAGATTGTTGACATTCTTAGAAAAAACATTCGATAAGAAAAAACGAAAAAAATAATCTAGACCAAGAAAATTAGATATAATTTAGTTATGGAGACTTCTTTTTATTTAACACTCTTTGCTACCATCGCATACCTAATTGGTTCACTTCCAACGGGTTATTTAGTTGCTAAAAGTAAAGGGATTGATATTAGAAAGGTTGGGAGTGGTAATATTGGAGGAACTAATATTTGGCGCAACATGGGACTTGGTTGGGGAATTTTGGTTGGGCTAATTGATTTTTTAAAAAGTTATTTACCTTCATATTTAGCAATCAGAATTTTTCATCAACCCTGGCAGTTGATTTTAGTTTCCCTAATGCCGGTTTTGGGCCATATTTTTCCTGTTTGGTTAAAGTTTAAGGGTGGAAAGGGAGTCTCAACTATTTTTGGGATACTGATGGCTTATTTGGGAGTAAGATTTTTTTTGGCCTGGTTTTTTGTTTGGATAATTTTACTTTTTATAACTAGGATTATGAGTTTGACCAATTTGATCATGGCCTTGTTGTTCCCATTTGTGTTTTGGATATTTTTTAAGTCACCCTTCTATGTGGTTTTTGGTTTGTTATTAACGATTATTGTTTGGTGGACCCATAAGGAAAACATTAAAAGACTAATTATCGGTAAGGAAAATAAGTTAAAATTTTAAACCATTCTATGAACAATTTTATTGAGATTGCTTTAGAAAAAATCAGTAGTTTTTCACCCAATATTATTAATGCCGTCATTGTTTTTTTGTTAGGAATCTTAGTGGCCCGCTGGGCCAGAGATATTTTAAAAGCTTTTTTTAGAAGTATTCGATTTGATCAGGTAATAAAAAGAGTCGGTTGGGAAGATTTCTTTCAAAAAATTCATCCGAATTTTGATGTCCTAACTTCTTTTGAAGCCATTACACAAATATTTTTTGTCCTTCTTTTTTTAATGATTGCCAGTGAAATTATTGAACTAAGAATTTTTTCCCAGTTTATAGAAAAAATTATTGTTTATTCACCGAATATTTTTATTTCTATGGTGATTTTTATTTTTACAGTTTATTTGGTTGATTTCTCACAAAAGATTGTTGTGGGAACGCGTACTTTTAAAGAAATTAGTTACTCGAGGTTTTTTGGGAGGGCGATTGATTGGATCATTAGAGGTTTGGCCATTTTGGCTATTTTATATCAGCTGAAAATCGTTCCTCAATTAATTTTGGTTATTTTTATTGGGGTGGTGCTGGCGATTGCTTTGGCTCTTGGAATTTCGCTTGGTTTGGCGGGAAAAGAACCAGCCATAAAACTTCTTAAAGACGTCAAAAAGATTTTTAACTAACCAGATATGGAAAAAATCAGTCATAAAGAGCTTAAGCTAATGTTTATTGGTGCTTATTACAAGATCCGGGAAAACAAGGAAGAAATTAATAAAATAAATATGTTTCCCGTCCCAGACCAGGATACGGGTAGTAATTTTGAGAAAACTCTAGCCGGTATATATGAGGCTATCAAAGACAAACGGTTTGACAGTCTTAAAAAATTAAACCAAACGATTATTAATGGTGCTTTAAATACTGCTTGTGGAAACGTCGGTGTAATTTATGTTAGCTTTTTAAGCGGATTCTTACCCTCCCTAAAAAAGGAACCGGTTACCAAAGAAGACTTGATTGCTGCTTTTAATAATGGCGCTAACAAAGCTAGAAATGCGATTCAAGATCCAAAAGAAGGAACAATTCTTGATGTGATTGATGCTACCGCTCGGGCCTTTAAAAAAGAAGCAAGACAGGACAGCGATCTTATTAACATTCTTAAAAAAACCATTGATGCTGCTAATAAAGCGGTTAAAGAAACTCAACAAAAAATGGAGCTTTATAAAAAAGCTTCTGTCGTTGATGCCGGTGGATTAGGGTTTGTTATTAGTCTCCAGGGGTTGGTTGACGGTTTAGAAAATAAACACGAAACCATTGTTGTTAACGAAAACCAAAAAGGAGAACCCCACCGATTTATTCAGATTCTTAACAATCGATATGAGGTAATGACACTAATTAAAAACCCGAAGCTCTCGAGAGAAACCATAAAAGAAAAACTCAAAAAATTGGGCGATTGTTTAGATATTGTTGTCGCCAATGAAAAGATAAAAATACACATTCATACGGATTTTCCTGACGAAGTTGTTCAAATACTTGAACCAGTGGGCGAGGTTTTACAAATGACAACCACAGACATGACAAAGACTGTTGGTGAAAAACCTTTAGAAAAAGAAGCCATAGGAATTGTTGTTGATGGAGCCGCCGATCTTCCGGAAAAAATAGTTAAAAAAGAAAATATTTCTGTTGTTCCTTTTAATGTTTTCCTTGATCGGGTAAAAGGTTTAAACTTTAACAGAAAAAATATCTATCAAACAATGAGGGAAATAGATAAAAGAAATTTAAAAGTCTGGCCAAAAACATCACAACCATCACCAGGTAAGTTTTTTCAGGCCTATAAACAACAATTAACCCAGTTTTCTCAAATTATCTGTATTACCTTTTCTTCCTCTCTTTCTGGTGCCTATAATTCAGCCGTTCAGGCGAGAGAGCTCTTATCTGATGAAGAAAAAAAAAGAGTTTATATAATTGATTCTTTGTGTGGAACCGGAGCACAAGGACTGTTAGTGTTAAAAACACTAAAAATGATTAAAAGAAAAAGTAGTTTTGATCAAATAATCAGTGGGATAAAACAAGACCGAAAAAAAGTTTTTATCTGTGCTATCGTCGATACACCAAAATGGTTAGAAAGGGGAGGTAGGATTAACCACAGCCAGTCAGTCGCATTTGATTTGCTTTTAAAACTTAAGACAAGACCACTTTTTGGGCTAAAAAATTATAAAATCGATCTGGTTGGTTTTCGGTTTGGTTTTGGATCGGCCATTAATTTGCTGTTTGCCGAGTTTAAAGCCAAAACTAAAAAACTTCGACAAGAAAATAAAACGATTTCTGTTTTTTTAACCCACAACGATGATCAAAAGAAAGCGGAAGAGCTTAAAAGAAAAATTAACCAATTAGGAATTGAAGTTGTAGCAATCACTCAGACAACCGCGGCTCTTGGGGCCCATATTGGACCCGGGGCAATTATTTGTTCGTATATATACTGAAGGAATTTTCAATTTTAAATTTAGAATTTAAAATTAGTAGAATATAGTATGGTCTATCTTTATATAATCTTCCTTTCCTATTTTCTCGGGACCTTTCCTACGGCTTTGATTGTGGTTAGGCTTTTTATTGGCAAAGATGTCCGTGGTAGTGGTTCGGGAAACATGGGGGCGATGAATACATTACGAATCGTAGGTAAAGACAAAGGAACAACCTCGGGTTTTTTGGCCTTTTTAATTGTTTGGTTAATCGATATGGGAAAAGCAGTTTTGGCCGTTTATATAACAAGATTCTTTTTCCACCAAAACAACGCTCTGGGAATAACCCTGGCAACGTTTTTTGCCCTTCTTGGACACAACTATCCGATTTTTTTGAAATTCTATGGAGGTAGGGGGGCCGCTTCTTTAATGGGAATATTTATTTATCTGGACTATCAAATTTTTCTCATTTGGCTTTTAACAGTTTTTGTTTTTATTATTTTAACTGAATTTATTTTCAACATTTTTCTTAAAAAGAAGATTAATTTAAAATTTATGGTTAATGCAATTTCCGAGCAGATAATTGGTCGATTGCTTGGTGAAATAATGGCATTGTTTATTATTTATTTTATAAACAAAGAAGTGTTTTTTCCCGCTTTGGCGGGGACCTTTTTGGTAGTTATTCGCCACAATAAAAGAATTGCCCAGCAATTGAAAATCTTCAAGGATCAACAATAACCGGCTTGCTTTTATGATAATGGTTGATAAAATATATTTTCAGTATGTATATTAATCCCGGGGAATTACCCTCAGATGTCGATGCCATCCAATTTCTTATTAATTCTTCCCAGGAAAAAGCAAAACCTATTGAAAAATCTCCTTATGAATCTTATTTAAAGATGGTCACAAACAGCGGATTTATTAAGCAATATGAAAAAATCCATGGTTCTGGAATAATCGCTAACCTGACGGTCTTAAGGTTTGGTTATTCTGAAGTGACGCTTCCCAATCTTTTTCTAATTTATGGTGAAGATAAAAATAAAAAAAATCAAATACAACTGTTTGTTAGACAAGAAGATTATAGTTTGGGCCAGGGAGGCGAGGCAGAAAAACTAAAAATGAAACAAATAGCTCAGTCTGCCATTCCTTTGTTTTCCGCGCTTAAAGAGGAGGCGTGGGAGGACGGGCAGCCATTAATGGGTGGGGGATCAAACCATTGGTTGAACTGGATGCTACCTGTATCATCAGAACTATTAAATAAACACGAAGAAGAGAGTAAAACTATTTTATTCGGAATTGCCGGGGGTCTTGACAACTTTAGGATGGAGTTAGATAAGAAACCACATAAACTTTTTTCAAATTCGAACCGCCTGATAGAAGTAACAAAGAGTCTGCAAACGGCTACTTTAGAGATGATGAAATTGGTCAAGTAATTTACTTTATTTTTTCAACAACAACAATTCCGGTAAAATCTGGAAGAGGATAATTCTTACCCTCTTTTGTTTTAAAATCGAGACGACCCGATATTTGTTCTTTATATCCATTTTGAAGATAAGACTTACAAGTGACAACTTTACCAGTGGTTCCGGCAGCGCTGAAAGAATTCAATATAAAGTTAGCAAGTCCAGAAACCGGAAAATAACTATATTTTTCTTCAATTTCTATATCAAAACTTCTTGACCAACTGTAATGGGCTGCTATTTCGGTAATATCTTTTGTCTTTACTAAAAGAGAAACACCATTTTTCCATTTTTTTTCTTTTTTGAGAGCGGCGATCTGATCTTTTAAATAAGATAAATCGTCTCCTTTGAATCTTTCTGTAAATTTTTCAATAAATTCTAGTGGATTCATCTTGCCGGTTCCATTATCTTCCTGTTTTAAATCACCGATTGTCATAATAACTTCATTGGAAACATCTTTTGGTTGGACAAAATCCCTTAAGATCATTCGTCCCCCAGGTTTAAGCATAAGACATAGACCTAAAAATGTTTTTTTAATGGTTTCTCCATATTGATAGTCGTTTCTGAAAGAAGCAATCTCATGAAAAACAGAAAGGGCAATAATCCTATCAAGACTATTTTTGGCTAGGGGCAGATATTGACCGTCGGCGACAATAGGAAATACAATATTTTTTTCATTATGAGGGATGTCTTCAGATTTATCGTTTAATCCCAGGTCTTCAAACATTCTTACATTCGTATCAAAAGCAATAACTTTACTATTGGGAACAATTTTGGCAACAAGCTCTTCTAATTTTCTAGTGCCGGCGCCAATACTTGCAATGATCGGTGAATAATTCTCTGGGAATTCGAGATGAGGGAGGCATTGCTCGAGTTTGTTTTGAACAGATGAGTTCATTGCCGTCTTATATCTTTCAAAATTTGGTCTTAAATAGCCAGCAATTTCCTTATTGTTCATAATAAGATTATAGCATAGGAACAAGTTAAATATAAATTTATTTTTTTTATTAATTAGTCTATAATTTAAAGAATATGTTGGAGATTTTTTTAATTGCCCTTGGTCTTTCGGTTGATGCGGCTAGCGTTGCCGTTACCTTAGGCCTTGATGAAAAAAAGGCAATCCTTAAAAATAGCTTATTGACAGGGCTATTCTTTGGAGGTTTTCAAGCGATTATGCCCCTTATTGGTTGGTTGAGCGGAAATATTTTTAAAGAACTGATTACAAATTATGACCATTGGTTGGCTTTTATTCTTTTGTTTTTAATAGGAATTCGAATGATAATTCTCTCTTTAAAAGAGAAGAATACAGAAACAAGGAAAAATGAAAAAATATCCCTAAAAAGACTTTTATTACTAGCAATTGCCACAAGTATTGATGCTTTCGTGGTTGGTATAAGTTTTTCCTTTTTAAAAATAGATGTTTTTAGATCAATTGTCGTGATTGGGACGACGACCTTTTTGTTATCGTTCTTGGGATATGTTTTTGGAAAAAGGCTAAGTCGCCATTTTGGGAAGAGGGCTAAAGTCTTTGGAGGAATTGTCTTGATTCTGATCGGTTTAAAAATATTATTAGAGCATTTGTTTTAATCACACCCACTCCATAGTCCACGTTTATTCTCACGGGCTTGTTTTTCAGCCTGTAAAAAAATATTTTGGTATTTTATATCAGGTGGATAAGTGGCTAAACGAGCATAGCCTTCACGGACTAAGACTTCATTAATAAAAGTAGCCGTTTTAGTCGCCGTCTCATCAGCGAGAAAGACGTATCTTAAAAGTCTTTTATATTTGTCGACCTCAGAGATATCTTTTTCCAAACGAACCAGCCTTCCCTCAACCAACTGCTTATTTTTTATCATGGCTTCATAACCAAAGCATTGGACAGATTCCTGCGGATGGTGTAGTTCGGGCGTATCTATACCAATGTAGCGGATAATCTGTCCTGTCTCAATTTCTATCGTGTCGCCGTCGATGATACGAGTAACCTTGTGGGTATTATTATCATTTTTTTGGGCACTTGTTGGTGTGGGAGAAACAGATATTGATGTTTTCTGAGGGTAAATTTTTTGATAAGTGTTAAGAGCCAGAAAAATAAATAAAATAAAAAGACTATTAAGAAGGGATTTTTTGAAGTAGAATTTTCTTTTCATAACTTTTAGTTTATGCTATTTTGAGTTTCCTAACAAGCCCCGATTTGATAAAATAGGTCTGTACCTTAAAAGCTCGATAACGAAAATTTATTGTAGTCGCATAAATTTTGTTATCTTCGCTTTTTAAATTTTGATTTGTTGTTTTTATTTTTGATCTTTGATTTTTGAGTTTTATATACGGGACGTAGTTCAGATGGCCAGAACGTACGCTTTGGGAGCGTAAGGTCGCGAGTTCAAGTCTCGCCGTCCCGACATGCTACTTTCTATCAAAGCCAAACCCTCTTCTCAAAAAGAAAAAGTGGTTAAACTTAACAACAACACGTTTAAGGTTTTTGTCAAAGAACCACCGGTTAAAGGGAGAGCTAATCAAGCAATAATAAATTTATTGGCCAATTATTTTCATATTGCTAAGTCTCAGATAAGAATTGTCAAAGGGGAGAAATCAAGGGAAAAGGTTATCATGATAATATGAATTATAAAAAATTAATCATAATAATTTTGTTATTAGTTGTTAGTGGTTTAGTTATTTTTTTTGTTTTTCTAAAAAAAAGCAATTGTTCTCAATACAAAATTGGCAAAAAAAGTTATTGTTTGTTGGTGGCCGATACCCAGGAAAAAAGAGAAAAGGGTTTGATGTACTATCGCAAGCCGGTTAGTTTTGAGGGAATGGTTTTTATTTTTCCCAATTACGAAAAAGTGACCTTTTGGAATTACAATACTTATCTAGATCTTGATGTTCTTTGGTTAAAAGACGATCAATTGGTCGGTAAAAGCCTTCTTCCTTCAATCGAAAAAAGCAAAGAAACGATTATTATCGAATCGCCTAATGGGATTAATCGAGCGGTTGAACTTATCCGGTAAATTTTTTCGGCTTATAGTGGTGATGGGTGGTAATATACCGGATTGTTCGTGAAACTCCGCGAACAACAATTGAGTGAGTAATGATCCGGTCTTTTTCTATAGTGACTCCTTTCAAAAGGGGACCTTCAATAATCCCAGTAGCGGTAAAAGTCAGATTGTTTCCCTTAGCCAGATCTTCGGCGGTGAAAATTTTCTTTAGATTTTTGATACCGAATTTTTTTATCTCGACCAAATCAATTTCGTTTCTTGGAGTAAAGCGGCAAAGAATTTCTCCCCCTAATATTTTTACTGCGGCCGCGGCTAAAACCGACTCAGTGCTCCCACCAATACCCATTAAAAGGTCAACCCCACTAGTTTCCGGAACACAAGTGGCAATGGCGCCGGCGACATCTCCATCGGTAATCATCCTTACTCGAGCGCCAACAGATCTAATCTCTCTGATTAAATTTTTATGTCTTTCTCGATCAAGAACAATAACCGTCACTTCTTTAACATCTTTTCCTAAACGGCGGGCGACTTTTTTTAAATTGTCTTTAACGGACGCATCAAGATCAACTACGCCAGCGGCTTCGGCGCCAACGGCAATTTTATCCATATAAGTGTCTGGGGCGTGAAGAAGAGTTCCTTTAGCGCCGGCGGCAATAACTGAAATTGCATTATATCTGCCATGAGCAACACTATCAGTTGCTTCCAAAGGATCAATTGCCAAATCCATATTTGGTTTTTTTCCACAACCGACTTTTTCACCAGTATAGAGTTGAGGAGCTCGATCCTTGCTTCCTTCACCAATAACAACCGTGCCGGAAAAATATATTTGGTTAAAGCGGGAACGCATTTCGTTAACGGCCGCCCGATCGGCGGCTTTATCGTCACCGCGCCCAATCCATTCGGCGGCGGCAATTGCGGCTGCCTCGGTTACTCTGACAAACTCAAGGGCGAGGTTTCTGTCCATTTTTTTTAAAGATATGAACTTATAATTTCTTGAGTATTAAAGATGTTGAGTTTTTTGAATAAAAGGACAATCTGGTTCTCTAGGGCAATAATAATTGGTTTTTTTTGTTCTTTGCTCATTTGCCAAAGCTCTTTTTTGAAAACACCAAAAGCTTTTTTTCTGGTTTTGTAGATAAACTGTTCTTCGGTTTGATCAGGTTTCTTTTCTTCAGAACAGTTTATTTTTACCCAATCATATATTTTTTGTTTTAAATCTTGTGGTAGGTTATCAAAAACCGTATTTTGAAAACCAGTGGCCAAATGAACCTCCACCGTTTCATTTTTAGGGAATTCATTAAAAAGATTTTCTGGAAGAGTCGAGGCGCCATGTTGAACCGTGCCCCCGATTTGATATTTTTTTCTGGCCATCAGACCAACATTCTTTAAAACATTAAAATCAAGATTGACCTGGGCAATAGTTCCGTCAGGAAGAGGAATTCCACCATGACTGGTTCCGGTTTGTACGCTGACCTTACTTATTCCTTTTGTAATTTGTAATTTGTAATTTGTAATTTCTTTTAGGTATCCGGTCATAAAAGCTTCAAACTCTTGAACAGTACTATTTTTTCCTCCAATATGGCCAATCTCGCCCCCAACAGAAATATTAACTCCTGGGGGTTGAATTTTTCTTATATATTCGGTTAACAGGGCCGTCATCTGATAGTTGTTTTTTTGTTGATCAATTTCTTTTTTTTGGCCAAGGTCAACTAAAGTCGAGGCGTCAATGTCAATATTGTAAAAACCGGCAGCAACCGATTGACTAATTAATTTTTTTAAATTATCAATTTCTGCTTGTGGGGTTTCCAAAAAAACACTGCGTTTAAACTGATAGTGATCGCCCTGGATAAAAATTGGTCCGTGGTAATCGGTCTTGATGGCGGCCGCCAATATGGAAACGGCGTATTCTTCCGGGTCTTGAAAAGTATATTTCATTTCCGAACGGGCAATCTCAAAAATAAAAGGACCGATTCTATTTTTTTTGGCCACTTGGAAAATAATTTGCGCCGTATCGTAAGTTAAGGTCCTTATATTAATGGCCGGAACAGAAAAACCTTTGATTTTTTCCTGACCAAAAGCTCGATAAAGACCGTCAATTGAAGAAAGAAAAGCGCCATTATTTTTTGCCAAGGTTCTAATTCCAGAATAAATACTTTTTTTAATTTCCTTATCCTCGGAAAAAACATATTGAAAAATTTTTTCATCGATATTTTGCAAATTGGCCATAGTTGGTTTATATTAATAATGGTAATAAGTTAATTTTATCAAAATATGGACAATTGTATCTTTTGCCAGATAGCTGCCGGCCAATCACCATGCTATAAAGTTTATGAAGATGAAAATTATTTGGCTTTTTTGGACATCTTTCCTAGAACAAAAGGACACACTATCCTTATTCCAAAAAAACATTATCGTTGGGTATATGAGGTTGAGGATTTTTCTGGATTTTGGCAGACAGCCCTTAAAATTACAAAAAAAATGAAAGCCGTTTTAAACCCTACATTTATTACCTATGTAACTCATGGACTTGAAGTTCCCCACGCCCACATCCATATTATGCCGAGAAGCGAAAAAGAAATTGAATTTTCCCCAGAAATAAAAAAGGTGACTAAAGAAGAGATGAAAGAGATGGCAAAAAAACTATTTTAACGGATCATATCCACCCTTGTTCCAAGGATGACAGCGAACAATTCTTTTTAAACCTAAAAAAGAACCTTTAATAACCCCGTATTTATCAATTGCCTGGTAGGTATACTCGGAACAGGTTGGTGCGAAACGACAAACTTTATCGGTTAAGAAAAGTTGTCGCGCAATAGCGCTGTGAAAAAAAGAAGTTTTTTGATAAAACCGGATAGTCGCTAATGCCAGCTTTTTCATAGTAAAATAATATCATGAAAATCACCATTATTACTCTTTTCCCAAAAATGATCTCGGGTTTTTTTGAAGAAAGCATTGTCAAAAGAGCTAAGGAAAAAGGTTTGATTGAAGTAGAGATCGTTAATCTTCGTGATTTTGCCATTGATGATTATGGGACGGTTGATGACCGTCCCTATGGAGGAGGAGCAGGAATGATATTAAGGGCGGATGTAATAGATAAAGCCCTTAATAAGATCAAAGATCAAAGATCAAAGATCAAAACGAGAGAGCAAAAATTAAAAATAATATTAACTTCAGCAAAGGGAAAAATATTTAATCAGAAAAAAGCAAATGAATATTCAAAGCTAGATCATTTGATAATTATTGCCGGACATTATGAAGGAGTAGACGAGCGGGTTTTGGATACGGTTGATGAAGAAATTTCTTTAGGTGATTTTGTCTTGACGGGAGGGGAAATTGTGGCGGCAACGATTACCGATAGTGTTAGCCGTCTTATTCCTGGAGTTTTGAAAAAAGAAGAAGCCACGCAACTGGAAAGTTTTTTTGATGTATCGTTAGAAAAGATTATTGAAGCCGTTGGAGAAGATCAAACACTTAAAAAATTAAGAGAAGCTGGAAAAAAAACCATTAAACTTCTGGAATATCCTCAATATAC